>JAOTWT010000329.1 GCA_029862725.1 Acidobacteriota bacterium
GCAACTCGCCGAACTCGACTGACTCGCCGAACTCGCCGAACTCGCGCAACTCGCCGAACTCGACGAACTCGCGCAACTCGCCGAACTCGACGAACTCGAAAAACTAGTTTCTATGTCGATCCTTATCTTTTCAATTGTTGTACTGATTGGCTTTATACCGGCGGTGTTTTGTCTCGACCGGCTCTTCGCGATTAACTTCGCAAGGGCGGCAAGAACACGTCCGAAATCGAAGGATACCTTTTGGCGTCCACGCGGATTCGTTGGTAAAAGTACCGATGACGCTGAAGAGACGTCGCCGAAGCCTTACGGTGAAGGGTTGTTGTGGCTCGTCAAGACACCCGAATCCATGGCTGACGATGATTCCGCACGCGTGTTGCTGCGCACCTACCGGCTTTCCGCGTTGCTAATGCTGGCAGGTCTTACCGGGGTCGCAGCATTTTTATTTTTTTTCTAGTATTTCAACGAATAGGAAGCGGGGCGGGTTACTGGTGAAAGGAGACAGGATTCAGGATTCAGGATTCAGGATTTAGGATTCAGGATTCAGGATTCCGGATTCAGGATTCAGGATCAGGATTCAGGATTCAGGATTCAGGATTCGGGAACTCAATCCACAAATCGTTTAGAGTCGGGCTTACCCGAAATGCCGTTTAAAGCACGGCGATAAACAATCGTCGGAGTTTTTCAAAGGGAATCGATAAGCAAATTTCACAGCTTGAGGCGGTGCTTCTCACTGCAAGGGTACCCCTGCGAAACGCAGGAAATTATGAAAGGGCACGAGCATTTTTTGACCCGAATCACTCGACTTTCTTCTTCCAGTCATATTGCGGAAGTTTTTCGCCGACCGCACTGTGTTTGATCAATAATTCAAGGCGCCGCTGTTGAGTCTCGGCTCGTTTTGCACTCATTATCCAGCGGACGACTTGCCGCCGGTATCCCTGAGGAGAGGTGTGGAAATAGTCCCAGGCCCGTTTGTTTTTCTTGAGCTGCGATTTGTAGATTTCGTCAAATTCAATTGAAGCCTTTTCGTAAGAGTAAAAACCGGGTCTCGTTTTTCCACGTTTTTCATACGCGGCAATACCGGCTTTGCGCATAAGCCGTTTTCTCTTCAACTCCGCGACTTTTTTTATATTAACCGGACTCCAATTGCTTTTTGGCTTCCTCGGTGTAAACCGAATTTTGTAGCTTTTTTCGTCGATCGATTTCCGGAGGCCGTCAATCCAGCCGTAACAGAGCGCCTGATCGACAGACTCAGGCCAGGTCATACTCGGGAGGCCGGATCCCTTTTTGTAGTACCCGACCCAAAGCTCCGTTTCTATTTTGTGATTTTTGCGAAGCCATTCGCGGAATTGTTGCTGGTCGGAGAAGAATTTAGGATTCTGTTTCATTTTCTGAAAAGAGTGCATAGCCATCGGCTACCAGACTACCTGTCCCTACGGCCCCGGCGAAACAATGCTTTCTATTGCAACCCGTTTTAATCCGGCTTTAAAAGCGGTCACGAATGATAGCGGCCAAACATTGGCTTGATCTCAACCTCTAACGTCCAGAGTTTTTTTGTGCAAGTTCGAACCGCATTCTTTTGAGTGTGTAGACATCTCAACAGAGTTCACTAGAATAGAAGCGGCATCTTATGGGTAATAATAGATCAAGTTCGGTGCTTTTTGGGATACAGAAAATATTTGCCGTTTTCGCTGCGGTAATTATTTTGCTGATCGCCGGGCTATTTCTATATCTATCGAGTCTCGAAGGAAAACGCGCCGAAGAGTTAGAAATTGCCGGCCAAAAGATAAAGCAGCCGCTCTACTTCGCCCACCGCGGCGGTGCACAAGAGGCGCCTGAGAACACGATGGAGGCGTTTGAAAAGGCGGCGGCAAACGGAATAGATATTTTGGAGCTCGATGTACGGATGACACGGGACGGCCGTTTGGTCGTAATTCACGATTCGGAAATCGACCGGACGACAGATGGCAAAGGTCCTGTAAGCGGATTCAGCCTTTCCGAACTGCAGCGGTTTGATGCCGGACACAAGTTTACGAAAAACGGCGGTAAGGAATTTCCGTTCCGGGGCAAAGGAATTAAGATTCCAACCCTGGCGGAGGTTTTGGATAAGTTCCGCGACCGGGGAATCAATATTGAGATAAAAGAAGCTGATCCCGGAGCGACCGGCAAGCTGTGCGCTTTGATTACCGAATCACAGAGAAGGGACACCGTGATCGTGGCATCTGCCGATTCAGCGGTACTCGCAAGGTTTCGCACGGAATGCGATGGCGTCGCGACATCCGCCGGGTTTGGCGAGACCCTCTGGTTTTTATTTCTTTACAAGACGGGTTTTAGCAATAGATTCAACGCGGAAATGCAGGCTCTGCAGGTGCCCGAGAGACTTTTTGGAACCGATGTTGCTACAAAAGACTTTATTGCGGCTGCCAGGGAGCGCAACCTCAAGATTCATATCTGGACCGCCAACAAGAAATCCGATATCAAGCGCCTTCTCGATGCGGGCGTCGACGGTGTGATGACGGACCGTCCGTCGTTGATACAGGAATTCCCAAAGTAAACGGAGCGAAATCATGGACTTCGAAATAGAAAAGGCGACTGAGATACTCAGGCAGACCCCGGCGACGCTGAGCCGTTTGCTCGAAGGACTATCGGAAGAATGGACCACGGGTGAGTCCGGCAGAGACTCCTGGAACGCGTTCGATGTCGTCGGTCATTTGATCCACGGAGAAAAAACGGACTGGATTCCGCGTGCGCGGATCATACTCGCACATGGCGAGAATAAGACCTTCGTTCCTTTCGACCGGTTCGCGCAGTTTGAGGATTCGAAAGGGAAGAGCCTCGCGGAGTTACTCGAGGAGTTTGCGAAATTGCGTGGCGAGAACCTGCAGAGCCTTTCGGAAATGAGGCTCACCGACGAGAAGCTGGATTTGAAGGGTATCCATCCGGAACTCGGCGAAGTAACGCTCCGCGAGCTTCTCGCGACGTGGGTCGTCCACGATCTCAATCACACAAGGCAGATCGTAACGTCGCTCGCGAAGAGATACGAGGGCAATGTCGGAGCGTGGCAGGAGTATTTGTCGATACTGCAGTTGAAATGATCCACAAAAAAAGACCGAAGACTAGGATATTGAAAACCTCTTACGGGAGCGCGGAACTCCAGTTCCGCATCGGCCGAAGGGCCGAAGAACTCCCTGTTGTTTGTAAGCCGTTTGATCCGAAAGGGGACTCGTCCGACTTCGTCGAACGTGCGGAACTGGAGTTCCGCGCTCCCTAAAGAGCGCCTGAGACAACAAGAGATTTATTGTTACGCCGCGTCCGCATCGGCCGAAGGGCCGAAAACCTCCATGTTGTTTGTAAGCCGTTTGATCCGAAAGGGGACTCGTCCGACTTCGTCGAATGTGCGGAACTGGAGTTCCGCGCTCCCTAAAAAGCCATAAAGTAGATTCGATTCGACTCTTCTCGAGCGATTTGTCTAGAAGAAGCGACTTTCATAATTTGCACTCCCGAATTCCCATTCCTGGGGATTTTTACATAGTTTTGCTTTCACAGGATTCATCTCGATGTATTGAATTTTGTCGAAGAAGTCTTCTTGATCACGTATCTCGCGGTCAAAATAGTCTTCTTGCCAGAATCTACCGGAGCGATCTAGATGCCGATTCGACATTCGTCCCGTGTATGACTTATGACTTTTAATTATTGACGAAAGATTCCAGCCGACTCTGGGTCTTAAGATGAAATGTGTGTGATTTGGCATGATTACCCAGGAAAACAAATCATATCGATCTCCATCAAACTTTTGAAGCGAATGTTGTACAAGCTGGGCAATCGCTCTTTGCTTCAAATAGCATTCGCCGAAGCCTTGGTCGATATATTTGTCGATTCTGTCCATCAGTAGTTCTTTCGCAAGATCTTCTGACTCAAACTGAATCCGTGTCTTCCATTTTTCGATTACCTTATCTGGAACCGAATCCGCAAGACGCAAAGTTAAGAATTGAAGTGATTCCCCGCCGTCGAAATGGGGTAGGTAGCCGCGAGAATGCCATCCCCTTGGTGAAGAAGAGGTGTTCATATTAGTTCTCCTGAATTTTTAGAGTTTACATTGTTTGAAGCTGAGAAGGAAAATTCTGGTCCTATAAATTGAAAACCTCTTACGGGAGCGCGGAACTCCAGTTCCGCATCGGCCGAAGGGCCGAAAAACTCCCTGTTGTTTCTTAAGCCGTTTGATCCGAAAGGGGACTCGTCCGACTTCGTCGAACGTGCGGAACTGGAGTTCCGCGCTCCCTAAAGAGCGCCTGAGACAACAAGAGATTTATTGTTACGCCGCGTCCGCATCC
>JAOTWT010000331.1 GCA_029862725.1 Acidobacteriota bacterium
TCGCGATTCGCCGAAGGTGTCCAGTTTTGCGGGAGATGCGGTAACCGGGAATTTACCCTTGTGAGTAAAGGCGAGGCGTCTCCGGGTTCCGGTTGCCCCCGTTGTTTGGTCCCGCTGCCGCCGAATTCGAAATTTTGCGGACGCTGCGGGCTGAACATTGGCCGGCCCGTCTCGAGCGCGTCCGGTTCGACCGCCGCGACAATGAGCTCCCGCGGATCCTCTGATGGATTAAATCATTGCCACAGATGCAATTCGAGCTATCCTTCGAACGTCAAGTTCTGCGGAAGGTGTGGTACTTCGATGATTTGACGATTTGCCTTCAAAGTTTGCATATCATGCGATTTGAAATAGAATCTATTGAATGGCGAACAGCCTGCGCCAAGGCATCGGCAAAGAATTGAATACCGCATCAGATGAAGATTTGCCCAAAATGCAATAAAACGTACACTGACGATACCCTCAATTTCTGCCTCGAGGATGGTAGCGTCCTGTCGAATCTTGAGCAGACCGCGGCTCCCCCGCCGACGATCATGGTTCCGGCACCCCGCGAAAGCAGACAAACATATCCGGCGGAAACTTCCGGGATGCGGGACGAGATCAGGACCGCACCGCGCATTACGCCGCAGCCAAAGAAGAGTTCGAAGCGCTGGCTGCTCGTGGTTGGGATTTTGCTTGGGGTGGTCGTATTGTGCGGCGGTGGCCTAATTGGATTAATCGCGCTCGTTCCGATTGAGGACGCTTCGACCGAAAGCAAACCGGAGGTCGCCGAGGAGCGAACCGATAAAACAACCACTGGCGGCGACCCGTCGCGCCGTTTGAAAAAAGAAGACGATCTGGTCGATTGGGAGGTCGTCGAAAACGATTTTATCGCGGCAGAAGAGCGCGACGGCGCGCTCGTACTCACTTCCGTGGAAGATTATTACTACGTCATTCTCAGTAAGGGCTTCGAAACCTATGATGCTTCGACGATGATCACCCTCCGAAATATCACGGGTGAAGAGGCGACGTCCGGCTACGGACTCGTATTTCACAGCGATCCGAAAGCAGTATTGGAAAAGGACTATGCGTTTTTGATAAGGACCGATAACGGAAATTATCGCATCGTGCAGCACACCAAAAAGAAGGAACGCAATCTGGTCGAATGGACCAGTTCGAATGCGATTCGCAAAGGAAGGGAAAAAAACAGCCTCGAAGTCCGGGTCGAGGGAAACATGATGGAATTCTTCATAAACGGGGAGTCCGTCGAAAAGCTTCGTGACTACACCAATTACAAAGACGGCGTTGCCGGCGTCTATACAAGCGACGAAATTCCGATTGCTTTTTCAAGACTGGAACTGAGGAAGTGAGACTCTATGAAAATTTGCCCAAAATGCAATCAGCAGTACGATGACGACAACCTGAACTTCTGTCTGTCCGACGGGGAAATGCTGATGGAAACTCAGGACGCCGACGCCACCCCGACCGTCTATATGGATGCGCCCAGGGTTACAAACCAGAACTGGGAGCCGCAGCCCGATCCGATGGTTCAGCAGCAGAACCCGCAAGACCAGCAAATCTTCCAGCAGCCGTTTTCGGCACCGCAAAATTATCCAAAGGTTGTCTCGCAGGACAAGACCCTGCCTACAGTATCGCTCGTTCTGGGCATTTTAAGCCTTGTCCTGATGTGTTGTTATCTCGGCGTGCCGCTGGGCGCCGGAGCCGCGATAACGGGCTTTATCGGGATGAGTAGAGTCAATAGTGACCCCTCGACGTTTGGAGGTAAGGAGTTGGCCATAATCGGAATGGTTTTGGGCGGCATAAGTTTCGTTTTGTCAATACTTCTCATTATCGGCGGTGTCCTCAGCAGTATTTTCGATTAGAATAAAAGCATGCGGATTACTCTTCGTGTAATTGCCGGACCCCATACGGGACGGGTGTTTACTTTTGACGAACATGAAACGTTTCTGATCGGCAGAAGTGAGTCCGCGCATTTTTGCCTTCCCGAGGACCGTTTCTTTTCGCGCCACCATTGCCTGCTCGAAATTGCTCCCCCACAAATATTCTTACGCGACCTCGGGTCCACCAACGGTACCTATGTCAACGGATTAAAGGTCGACGCCGTCCATCTAAAGTCCGGGGATCGAATTCAGGGCGGTGAAACGGTGCTCGAGGTGGAGCTTTCGGTCGAGGCTCAGCCTGTGCAGCAGGTCGGCGCGGTGGATTTTCACTCGACGATTCCCTCTGTGATAACGGTCGAATGTTTGAATTGCGGAATACATGCCGAGGCGGCCGCTTCGAGTCCGGACTCGAAACTTTCATATCTTTGCGAATCCTGCCGGGGAAAACTACGCGAGCACCCCCAGCCGATCCCGAACTACCAGATGATAAGGATCCTGGGTCAGGGCGGCATGGGAAGCGTTATGCTCGCAAGGTCGAGCGCCGACGGCCGTGTCGTTGCAGTAAAAACTTTGCTGCCCGAAGTTGCCGTCAGCGAACAATCGCTAAAGAGGTTTATGCGCGAGATCGAGGTCGCGGCGAGTCTTCGCCACCCTCACATCGTGAGTTATATCGAACACGGGACGCATAACGGAATTGTTTATCTCGTGACAGAATACGTCGGTGGGATGGACGCATCAAAACTCGCTAAGACGAGGGGCGGAATGCTTCATTTCAATGAGGTCGTGTCGATTATCGAGCAGACACTTTCGGCGCTTCATTTCGCTCACGGGCTTGGATTCGTCCACCGCGATATTAAAGAACAGAATATCCTCGTCGACGGAACATACCCGAGTTATGTTTCGAAGTTGACGGATTTTGGCCTTGCAAAGAGCTTTAAACAAACCGGAATGAGCGGCGTGACGATGGTCGGAGACGTGGCCGGAACGATTGCGTACATGCCTCCGGAACAGGTTCGCGATTTTAAGGAAGTAAGGCCCCCGTCCGATATCTACGCGGTTGGAATGACGGCCTACAGCCTCTTGACCGGTGCACATCCACTCAATATCTCGCCAAAAGCGGGTATTTCCGAGACCGTAAAGGCGATATTTGAAAAACCCCTGATCCCTTTGAGGTCACGCATCGAGGAGGTCCCGCCGCAGGTCGCTTCGGTAATCGAGAAATCGCTTTCCAAAAACGTCGAGGAACGATGGGCAAGCGCCGGCGAGATGCGCGAAGCACTGCTTAGATCGGTCGGGCAAGGGTGACTTCCAGGTTCCAAGTTTCAGGTTCCAGGTTTCAGCTTCCATTCAGAATCGCCCAGAAAGAAGCGTCTTTCACAGGATAATTCAGGCGAAAAGAAGGTCCCGGTTTTGTAAAAACCCGGGACCCGAAATTTCTTACCCTAATAGTGTTGGATTATTCTTCAACATATGCCGACGGTACGGCAATGTCGTTGGAGGCCCCGAATGTGATCGCCTCAAAGCCGCTCGTCGACTGGTTCTTGTACCAGGTGTTGTTCGATGGCCGGAAAACCGTCGGGTCGGCCCTTCCGTCCCCGTCATAATCACCCGGAGCCGGAACGTCTCCGTTTGCTCCGAAGGGGAATGAGTAGTACGAATTGTCCTCGGACCTCAGGATAAACCAGTTTCCGTTTGAGGGGCGCCAGAACGCTATATCCGCTTTTCCATCGCCGGTGTAATCGGCCGGAACCGTTTGATCACCCGGTGAGCCGAATTGGAGAGCGACAACACCCTGGGTGCTTCGGAGCTGCCACCATTCCGAAACCGACGGCCTGTAAATCGCGACATCGTCGCTGCCGTCGCCGTCAAAATCTGCAACAGTCGGCCGGTCGCCGGTTTGGCCAAAGGTCGTGATGGTGGTTCCGCCGTCGGATGAACGCAGGATAAACCACTCGGCGGTACCGGGCCGGAAAACCGCCGGATCGGATGTGCCGTCGCCGTCAAAGTCGCCCGGCACCGGAATATCGCCGTTTCCGCCAAACGGGAAGGAATAAAACGACTGATCTTCCGATCTTAAGATGTACCACTCGCTGGTCGAAGGCCGGAAAAACGCAAAATCGGCCTTTCCGTCACCCGTGAAATCCGCTGGAACTATCTTGTCGGTCTGGGCGCCGAACTGAGCGGCAAAATTGCCGCCGTCCGAACTGCGTAGATACCACCATTCGCCCGGAGCCGGACGGAAGATGGATACATCGGTTTTCGAATCGCCGTCAAAGTCAAATTTCGTGTTCGCCGGTGCGGCCGCGATAGATCCCTTCGCAAGCTCGCCGACAAACGCAAGTGCGAGCTTCGAGAATTTTTCTGCATGGTTGGCGTTATTGCCGCTTTGCGAAATAGTGTCGTTCTCGGTATTCAATGTGCCGTTGTGTTGGCCA
>JAOTWT010000332.1 GCA_029862725.1 Acidobacteriota bacterium
TTCGAGATCGGCCGAAACCGGCGTTTTTTCGAGTAGCCCCGAAAATGATCTGAGAAATCGGGCGAACCCGGAACATGCATTGATTTAAAGGAAGATGAATAAGAACTTGAAAAAGAGAATTAGCTGTATTTTGGCGGTATTGGTTTTTGGAGTGGTTGCGGCAACGGCCCAGATGCCGGACATACAGCGCCAACAGTTCTTGAGCGGTCTGAGCAGGCCGGTTCTTATTACTAACGCGGGCGATGGTTCGAATCGTCTTTTTGTTGTTCAGCAACGCGGACTGATTCGGGTTGTCGAACCGGGATCGACGACACCGACAACTTTCCTGGATTTATCGGGAGTGGCAAGCCAGACGGGAAGCGAGCGCGGCCTCCTTGGACTCGCCTTCCATCCGGATTTTGAAAACAACAGTTTTTTCTTTGTTAATTACACTCGCGGAACCGACGGTGCGACCGTCATTGCACGTTACAAGGCGATAAACAACAACACAATCGGGGACCCCGCCAGCGCGGTAACGATCATCGTCATCAGCCAGGATTTTTCGAATCACAATGGCGGTCACATCGCGGTCGGTCCCGATAACAATCTCTATATTGGAATGGGCGATGGCGGGTCGGCGAACGATCCGAATAACCGCGCTCAGGACATCGACAGCCTCCTTGGCAAAATGCTTCGGATAACGCCAAGCATATCGGAAACGGTCGGGAAGGTACCTTATACAAATCCGCCGGATAACCCATATGTCGGGATCGCGGGCCGCGATGAGATTTACGCGATCGGTTTGAGAAATCCTTACCGCTGGTCATTCGACCGCGGCGGCACTCACCAGCTTTGGGTGGCCGATGTCGGGCAGTTTGCGATCGAGGAAGTTTCTATTGTCGAAAATGGCGGCAATTACGGCTGGAGGGTTTACGAAGGCAACAGCTGCACGAACAACGACTTTGGTCTTTGCACGCCTTCCAATTACGATCCGCCAATTTTTGAGTACGGCCATACCGGCGGCCGATGTTCGATAACAGGAGGATACGTATATCGAGGCAACCGTTCCACGTTCCCGCAGGGTAGCTATATCTACGGCGATTATTGCA
Source organism: Acidobacteriota bacterium (assembly GCA_029862725.1). Classification (GTDB taxonomy): domain Bacteria; phylum Acidobacteriota; class Blastocatellia; order Pyrinomonadales; family Pyrinomonadaceae; genus Aridibacter. The sequence goes on from JAOTWT010000332.1 coordinate 1,089, forward strand.
CGGGCGAGTACTGGGTTTGGGATGGCGCGAACCAGCAGCTTATAGAAGACACGCCGCGAAGTATATCCGGGTTTGGAGAAGATGAAGCCGGGGAACTTTATCTCGTAAACCTCGGCGGGACGGTCGAAAAAATAATCAACGTCAATTCGCCGACCAGCAGCCCGCGGTTCGATTTCGACGGAGACTTCAGATCGGATATTTCGATATTCAGGCCCGGACCGGCCGAATGGTGGTATCTGCGTTCTTCAGACGGCGGCAACGCCGCATTCCAGTTCGGACAAGACACCGATACTCTCGTGCCTGCCGATTACACCGGTGACGGTAAGGCGGACATCGCGTTTTTCCGTCCTTCGAGCGGTGAATGGTTTGTGCTTAGAAGCGAGGATTCATCGTTTTATTCATTCCCGTTTGGAGCAAATGGAGATATTCCCGTACCCGGAGACTACGATGGTGACGGCGTGAGCGATGCGGCGGTGTTCAGGCCTTCGGACGCGACGTGGTTCATAAACAACTCTTCCGGCAATACTACGATCGAGACATTTGGTGCGGCCGGAGACAGACCCGTGATAGAAGACTTTGACGGTGACGGAAAAGACGATATCTCGATATTCAGACCCTCCGTATCCGAATGGTGGCAGTTAAGAAGCACGGAAGGTGTGATCGCGTTTCAGTTCGGGAATACGGGCGACAGCCCGGTACCCGGCGACTACACTGGAGATGGAAAGGCCGACGCGGCGTTTTTCAGGCATTCCGGAGGCGAGTGGTTTGTTCTGAGAAGTGAAGATTTCTCCTTCTACTCGTTCCCATTCGGCGTCGCAACGGATATTCCCGTCGCGGGTGACTATGACGGAGACGGAGTCGCCGATGTCGGGGTGTTCAGGCCGTCGTCAAGCACCTGGTTCATATTGGGATCGACATCGGGCGTCCAGATCAACGGATTTGGAGCCCCGGGAGATATCCCGGTACCTTCTACTTATATCCCTTAGGCTATTTTTTGATCGCCGGAGAGTCCGATGTTCTTACAGGCCGGGCAACGGGCACTTTTTTGGCCGGAATCCATATGCCACGATTCGTCACGGACGGGTAAAAATGTTCAACTTCCGGCACGGGCGATGGTCAATACGTCTACCCGGGCCGCCCCGCCTTCTTTGAGGGCCTTTGCGGCAGCTGAGACGGTCGCGCCGGAAGTAAATACATCGTCTACGATAAGGACGCGCTGACTCTCGATCAACGACCGGCGCCTTACCGCAAAGGCTTTTGCGACGGTCATTGTACGTCCTTTGAAGTCCATGTTGGCCCGCGAGAGCTTTGTGTGTTTTTCTCTGACGAGGCTCAAACAGTCAACTGGAATCCCACTCCGGACGGAAAGCGCGCGGGCAATAATCTCAGCCTGGTTAAACCCTCTTTCCATCAGTCTCTTTCTCGAAAGTGGCACCGGTACCAGCAGACCCACCTCCCGGTATGGCTCCCTTGCGTAGCAGTCGAACAACGAATCCCCGATTCGCGCCGGCAATTGCGGAGTGCGTTTGAGTTCTAAGATCACCGCGCGAAGCGCGATCTCAAACGGTCCGATCGATCGCGCCAGATCAAATGCGAGTTCGTCGCACCGGCGGCAAAAGGTCTTGATATTTGAATCGGTTTCAGAGTGGAATACCCCGCATTTGGCGCAAAACGTGCCGGAACCTTCGTAGATGCGGGTCGCAGCCCAGCAGGAACTGCATGCCGGGCCATCACTGGCTTCCTCTACGATTCGCCGGCAGACACCACAAAAAACTGGAAACACAAAGGACAGAACCGGGTTGATGAGGTTCATTGTGAGAGTTCGAAATTGAGGTCTCGTTTAATCTTCGTCTAACAGGCCTTTTTCGACGAGTTCCTGGCAATCGAGACAATAACGTGCCCAGGGGATCGCATTCAGCCTTTTGGGATTTACTTTGTTTTCGCAGTTCTGGCAAACTCCGTATTCGTCATCTTCAATACGCTCCAATGCCTCATTGATCATTACGAGCTGCTTTGACTCGTTCTCCGATACTGCAAGCATTACATTCTTAGAGTAGTTTCGTACGGCGAGGTCCACCGGATCGGGAGTCTCGCTTTCATCAACCGACAGGTCGTTTTTACTTAGCTTTCCAATGATCGTGTCACGTTCGGCCAACAGTTTTTCTTTAATTTTTTTAATCTGAGCCTTTGTCATTTCTGGTATGGGTACCCCTTAATAATCGTATATGCTCTATATATTTGCTCTATCAAAACGACACGCGCCATCTCGTGCGTCAACGTAAGAAACGATAAGGATAAACTATAGTCCGCTCTTTTCAAAACCGCAGAAGATAATCCTTCCGCACCGCCGATTATCAACGTCACTTCCTTTAATCCCCGAATCTGCCATTTTTCGATTTCACGCGCCAGCTTTTCCGAACTCAGACTGCTGCCACGGACATCGAGAAGACAAACGAAACTGCTATGATTCAATTTCGCAAGAATCCGGTTGCCCTCGATCTCAAGCGACTCGTGAGGTGCCTTGTCCTTGATCTCCGTGATTGAAAACTTTGTAAAATGGGAAAGCCGTTTGAGGTAGTCCTCCTGAAGGGCGCGCCAGTGTTTGTTTTTGGTCTTTCCGACCCATATGAAATGAAGTTTCATTCTCTTAAAGGAGTCAGGATTCAGGATTCAGGATTCAGGATTCAGGATTCTGGTTCAGGATTCAGGATTCAGGATTCTGGTTCAGGATTCTGGTTCAGGATTCTGGTTCAGGATTCAGCGTTTGACGTCCCGACTTCGAAGATCATGAGTCGGAGTTATTGAGTTTGAAACTGACGTCAATCCCAAAATTGACCGTTCTCCATTGAACGTTTTCTCCTGAATCCTGAATCCTGACTCCTGACTCCTGTTTCTAGATTACCGCCACTTCTTTGAGGCACTTCTTGATTCTTTCCAGGCTGAGTTCGATATGATTATCCAATCCTACAGACACTCTTACCAAACCATCACTTAATCCGATCTCGTCGCGTTCATCTTTTGGTATTTCAGAAGACGTACTGTGTCCCGGCGGACTGAAGAGAGTCTTGAAATACCCCAAACTGACCGCAAGATATCCGACCTTCTCTTCCTGCATCCGGGCCATTAGTTTGTTAGCTGTTTCGAGATTACCCACATCGATTGCCAACATCCCTCCAAATCCATAGCCAGGATTGATC
>JAOTWT010000333.1 GCA_029862725.1 Acidobacteriota bacterium
TGACCTCCGGAAGTACGAGTCTTGACCAGTTTCTTCCTCCATCCGTGGTCCTCAAAAGGAGACTGTCGACGACCTCATCGTCTTCGTTCAAAACGGAACCGATGATAAAGCCCTGTTCTTTGCTGTTGAACCGGATGCTCAGGAATTCGGGCTTGCCTTCCTTGATCTCGGCGGGGTCGATGATGAGCGTCTCCCGCCAACTCTTGCCTCCGTCCTGGGTTACAAACATCTTGCGGCCGGCAACCAGATATCCGTCTTCGTCGTTTCGGAAGTAAATCTCGTTTATATTTGCCGCGGTGTTCAGTATCTTGCGCGTCCAGCTCCTGCCGCCGTCGCCTGTGAATGCAAGGTAGCCGTCGTCTCCCGCAACCCAGCCTTCCGAACTGGAGGTAAAAAAGACGCTGATCAAATCTCCGGTACCCTTGTCCCGGTTGATCGACCAACCATTTTGCGCATGGGCCGGAACGCCTGTGATGAAAGCCGCAAATGCGATCAACATGAGCATAAAAAATCTTCCGGTTTTAAACATTTCCGAACTCCTTCAATAATTCCGTTTGTAAAGACAAGAAAAAAGGTAACTCCAATACCGACATTTCTATCGCCGAACAAAGAGTTACCTTACAATGTATAAACCATAAATTCAAAGCGGAATACTACGCGATAATCCGGTAAACCCTGCCTTTCCAGACAAGTACAAGATTTTCCCCAATCGCCATGTACTTGGCGATTTCTCTATCTTTGTTGACGAGGTCGAAGTATTCGTTGCTTCCGAAGATTAGCTTGGTTTCCGCTAAATTCTCCGTGGCCCTGAATTCGGAATCGAGCCAAACACCATCGGTGAGGTAAAAGGTCTTGGTCCCCACCCTTTTGACAGTCCGGACACCGTCTTTATCGACGGAGCTGTTCAAAAGCTCGTCGCTCTCGTTGTCCGTCATCAACTGGTTTTGCTGGCTGCGAGCTTTTTTGCTCTCGGATACCGCACCCGCACCGATCGAACGTGGTGCCGGGGCGTTGCCTCGAGATCTTCTTTCGCCGGCAAGGTCGGCACGCCGCTCGCTTCCGTCAGTCGCCAGATAAGAGGTATATGGGGTCACAATGCCGTACTTAGTGCCCAATTCGACAATCTCGTCCCTCAGCTCCTTGTTCTCGCCGTTGCTTCGAATCTGCTCGACAAGCCATCCGACACGGCGGGTCGCCCAGAGCCTCGGCAGGAATTCGTTCTCCGTCGTTCGAAGCGGGAAGGAAAGGTTGTTGTATCGAAACGTACGCACACGGTTCCCCGCCTTACCCGCAAGTCCGAATGAAATGTTTTCAAGATCACTCGAGTTCTTATAGCGCCCGACAAGCGCCAGTTGAGTACCCCGGAAAATATCGGTCATTTCGCGCGGATATAACAGATCCGGTTCCAGTCTTCCGTAATCGATCTGGATATTGGTCAAAACCGGGGAATTCACTTTGGTAAAGAAATTGGAGACCTTTATTTCGAGATCTTCCTTTGGTTCGACGTAATCCGCGACGCCGGAATTCTCCGAGGCGAGCTTGTCCAGCAACCTCGTGTTTACGTCGTAACCGACGCCGAAAGGAAAAAGCCGCAAATTTTTCACCTCAACCTTTTTTGAGTTCTCAATGATCCGGTCGATATTCGATTCGCCCACGGTCGGTAGTCCGTCCGTCAAGAAGACAAGCATCTTCGGACGCCCGGATGAATCGAACTGGCGCAGGGCCGCGCGCAAGGCATCATCGATATTTGTGCCGCCGTTTGGCTTCAGCTTTTCGACAAAAGCACGTCCGGCTTCTTTTCCGGCTTCGTCGGCCGGCACGAGCCCGGCTTCCATCAGGTGTTCCTCGCCGGCAAAGTTGATCACATTGAATCTGTCGCCGCTTCGTAATCCTGCAATGCCAAACAGGAGGGCACGCTTGGCTTTGTCTATTTTCCCTTCGTCCGCCATCGAACCGGATGTATCCAGTACGAAAACGATGTCTTTGTCGGCGAGCTCGGCGTCCGAAACCTCGTCGCGCGGCGAAAGCATCATCAGGAAATACCCGTCTTTTCCGGGTTCCCGGTATGTCATCAGTGACATCCCGAAATCGTTGTTGGAGAGCCCGTAAAACAGCTGGAAATCGGACGGGTCGGATTTTGTTTCAAAAGAGATGACCGCTCTTTTCTCGCCCTTTTTGGAAATTTCGACCTTGTGGCTTGGCGAATATATATTTCGCAAGGCCTCGCGAGCCTCGATTTCAACCTTCGCCGACACGGTCCCGAATTTCTGTGTAAACGGGCGCGTATTGCCGCTCCTTTCGGTGAGCGGACCGATACGGCGTGCCCATAGGTTTTTGCCGGTACCCAGCGGATAACGATACCCGACCGTTCCCGATTCCGCCTTAAGTACCTGCGAATAGGTCAGTTCGAGTTTCTTCTCAGAATGCGCGGGAATCGGAAATATGGAAGCTTGAAAGAGGTCTTTACCGGCATATTCAAGCAGCCCGGGATCCTTCATACTTCGCACGATCGCGTCATAGATCTTTCTTGCCTCTTCGCGTGAGCGAACTTCTCCGACGAGTTTCTTGCCGTTCTCCCAGATCGCAAATTGCTCGATCGAAGCATCTTCCGGTATGGGGAAAAAATAGGTTCCCTCGAGAACGTAGGGGGAATCGTTCTGAAAGATTTGTTCGATCCTTGTCGTGGCGACCTGGCCTTTTATATTTGTATCGATCGAAATCGACTTAACCGGCAGGGCGACCGGGAGTGGAACGGGCCGCGGCGGCCTCGGACAGCGCCGTGGCCTGTCGCAGGGCCTGGGAATTATCACTCCCTGGGCCAAAATCGACTCACTTGAGGCCACCAAAAAAAGCAAAAATGCCAAACCGAAAACTGTTTTGAATGATGTCATCGAAATTCTCCTCGAACTGTTCAGGGATGCGATCGCGCATGTTTAGACATCATTAAGAACGAAGTTCCCAAAGGGTTCTTGCAAGAAACCGGCTGTTTTTTCGGGATACCGCGATCAGCCGGCAGCTTTTCCCGATTTTGCAGGTCTCAGGAATCGTCGCCTTCTTCCAGAGCGGCATCGACAAAGGTCTCGAGTTTTGCGCGGACCCTTTCAACGAGACGGTCCGCCCCGGTAATTGCTGCTTCGAGGTTTCTCCGGCCGGCCCGAACCTGCAAAAGCAAATCTTCGAGGTTTCTCTTCTCCGAATTAAGCATTACCGACCGACCGGCACGGATTTCTTCGGGCCTCAGGGAGCCGATCAATGCCGCAGAATTCTGCATTTGGTCCGGGCGCAGGGCAAATTCCACCTGCTGGATCCTGGCCAAAACAGAATTCTCCTGTTCAATAAACTCAAAAAGTTTGGCCCGCAGATTTTCCGCCCTTGTTTCGGTCTTCGTCAGCAAATCGAGGTACAGCATCATTTTTTGCTGGGCTTCGGATATTTTGATGTTGTAGGGCGAAGTTGTAGTGCGCGGCAGCTCGATCTCCGATGGAACAGGCAGCCTGCTACCGGTCGCGTTTGCCGACTCGCGTACATCTTCGGAAGGACTGACGGGTATTTTGGTCGCGTCGAGATCCCGGCTGACCACCACCGGAGTCTCATCGTTGACCGGCGGCTTTTCGTTTTCCGTCTGCGCGGCGATGCCCGCCGCGGTCATCAAGAGTGTCAGGACCGTTATTGGAATGTGTAATTTCATTTCGTTTTGTCCTCCACGATTTGTTTTTATGTCTCTAACATCCCCGATCCGCGCCAAATAATCAATGGGCTCACCGCCAAAGCCTCCTTCGTCGCGGATATTGTTCTTCCACGAACAAGGCGCCGCAAGGTTCCGATTAAAATCAAGGTCTCTTTACGCACCTTCAATTCAAAAAGTCCACCGACCGCGAACGGACGACGGACCCTAAGACGCTTCGGGAAAATGCAACCACCAGGCCTTAGTTAATATTCGGCACAAGGATTATCTGCACTCGCCTGTTCTTTGCCCTGTTGGCCCTTGTGGCATTCGAAGCGACTGGCACCGTCGCACCGTAACCTTTTGACTCCATTCGGCTTGCGGGCACGCCGAGGGACATTAGCTTGTCCTCGATCGCCTGCGCACGCTCCTTGGTCAGGATTTCCAATTCGTCGGCCTCGCCCCGGTCGTCAGTGTGCGACTCGATCTTTATGTCGTAATCCGCGGTTTGCGCCAGGAGGCGGCCAAGTTCATCAAGTTTCGAAGCATTTGCTTCGTTAAAACTGCTGACCCGAAGACCCGACCAATAATTTTCTTCGAGTGTCATTACA
>JAOTWT010000334.1 GCA_029862725.1 Acidobacteriota bacterium
CATCCACAACAGCTGGCGGACCCGTGTAAGGAAAAGTGCTCGTCGCCAATTGTTCCGTCCGTGTGCTCCACGCGTTTTCAAACTTCTGAGCTTCAACCCGCGTTGGTGATTTTAAGATATACGCAGCGCCCGCAATCAGGGCAATCACAAAAACTGAGTAGACAACGCGCTGTAGGTTGCTGATCATTACACTTCGTTCCATTTCGCCTTATTCTCCCGTCGAAACTATGTTTACCAAGAGCCCAGACGCAACTCGCGCTACTCGTGGGATCCTCCGAACTTTCTCTTTTGAGATAAACTACCACACCTCATTCTTTTTACAAAGTTTTAACTGCGCGTCGGTTGGATTGGACTTTCCTATCGGTTGACGAATTAAACGCCTTTCCCTATACTCAATGGTTTCGGTCCGCGCTTTTGAGCCGGGCCGCGTGAGACGGGAGAAAAAAGACATGAGTTTTGCAGTTATCAGAACAGGCGGAAAGCAATTTAGCGTCGAGAAAGGCGAGGTATTGCGGGTGCCGACCATCGATTCGAAAGAAGGTGCGAAAATTGAGCTCGAGGCCTTGCTCGTTGGAGATGGGAAAAAGACCACGCTCCCCGGTTCGAAGGTGAGCGCGACCGTCCTTGGCCACGGGCGGGCCGATAAGTTGATCGTGTTTAAGAAGAAACGCAGGAAGCAGTACAAACGTACCCAGGGTCATCGCCAGGGTTACACTGAGATAAAGATCGAGAAGATTTAGGTTTGTTTGGCAGAATTGTTCCGGCAAGCAAATGGAGACTGGAATCGGAGTGAAAAAAAATGGCTCATAAGAAAGGTGTTGGATCATCAAGGAACGGCCGGGATTCTAATAGCAAACGTCTTGGCCTTAAGAAATACGGCGGTCAGCTTGTCCGCGGCGGCAATATCATTGCCCGCCAGCGCGGTACGAAGTGGAAGCCCGGCAACAACGTCGGGATCGGAAAAGACGACACGCTTTTTTCGAAGATCGACGGTATCGTGAAGTTTGAAAATAAGGGCCGTCGCGGCAAGTTCGTAAGTGTTTATACGGAAGGGGCCGCGGAACTCGCGTAGTCAGGTGGAATTCGAGATCAAAGAACGCTCACGCCGGCACCTGCGGCGAGGGCGTTTTGCATTGGCACTTACAGAATCGTCATAAATGTTTATCGACCGCGTAAAAATAAGGGTAACGGCCGGAAATGGCGGAAACGGCGTAACCGCATTTCGACGTGAAAAATTCGTCGAGCGGGGCGGCCCTTCCGGCGGCAATGGGGGGCGGGGCGGCGACGTCTGGCTCGAGGCCAGCGAAGGCTACAATACCCTGCTTCATTTGCGGTTCAACCCCGAGCATAAGGCCGGGCGCGGCGGTCACGGCGAGGGTTCCAACAGGTACGGAAAAGACGGCGAAGACAAAGTGGTAACCGTTCCGGTGGGAACAGCGGTTTATGATGCCGAAACCAACGATCTACTTTGCGATTTCACGAAAAACGGAGAGCGTTTTAAGGTCGCCGAAGGCGGGCGGGGCGGTTTTGGGAACTCGCACTTTAAAAGTTCGACAAACCAGGCGCCCCGGTATCACCAGGAAGGCGGCGAAGGAGACCATCTCGAACTCCAGTTGGAGCTGAAACTCATCGCCGATGTCGGCTTGCTGGGTTTTCCGAACGCCGGCAAATCGACATTGATATCCGTTATTTCCGCGGCGAGGCCAAAGATAGCCGATTATCCCTTCACAACGCTTGAGCCAAACCTCGGCGTCGTCAGCGTCGACGAATACAAGACCTTTGTGGTCGCCGATATTCCGGGGCTGATCGAGGGCGCTTCGGAAGGTGCAGGACTGGGCGACCGATTTCTTCGTCATGTCGAGCGAACCAAGCTTCTGCTTCATCTCGTCGATGTATCCTCGATTTCGGGCCGCGACCCGGTTGAAGATTATCTCGCGATCAACCGGGAGCTTCTGAACTACGATAAGGACCTGGCGAAACGGCCCCAGATCGTTGTTGCGACAAAAATCGACGCTCTCGACGACGAGGATCGTCTTGAAACGCTACGCCAGAAGGCGGCCGAAGACCGGCGGCAGTTTCTGGAAATATCATCGGTGACGAGAACTGGAACAAAGGAACTCGTATTCACCGTTGCCAGGCGTCTCGACGAGATCACCGATACCGAATTGGCGTCAGAAGAAGAAGATGAGGATTGACGAACTCAGGGAACAGAGAAACGAGAAAGCAAGGCACTTCGTGGATTTTCCGGAGGTAATCTTTTTTGACGAGATGGCCGATCACATTTCGCAACTGTTCGGATGTGAAATTACCGAGTTCGAGGCGGACGGCGTTTTCGCCGTGTGGATAGAATTTGAATACCGGGACAATAAATTTTTTGTCGAGAACAAGTTGGGCGACTACCGTTTCTTCGTGGAAGATCCGAAATGCGAGGAGAATATTTTGATGGAAATCGCTGAACACTTGCGTCTTATTCTTGAGAAGGGAACGGCCGAAGATATCTCCGTAATGGATCATTGATGAAAAAGCGTATCGCATTTTATGGCGGCACATTTGACCCGGTCCACCGGGGCCACATGGATGTCGCGTTGGGTGTGACCGCACAATTCGGGCTCGAAGAGTTTGTATTTGTTCCCGCGTTTCATGCCCCGCATAAGAAGCGGCAAAAACCGACATCGGCTTTTCACAGGTTTGCAATGCTTTGCGAAGCAAGCGACGCCATTTCAGGCACGAGCGTTTCCACGATCGAAGTTGAGCAGCCCGAGACGCCGTTTACCATTGAAACTATCGGGAGATTGAAGGCCGAATACCCGCACCACCGTATTTTCTTTGTCATCGGCGCGGACTCTTGGGCGGAAATCACGACCTGGCGTGAATGGGAACGGGTCTTGACTGAAGTTGATGTGATAGTCGTAACACGGCCCGGATATGATTTGGGATTCGAACATGTGACCGCGGAGATCAGGGACAGGATCGTTGACCTGAGAGGCTCCTCCAGGATCGAATCGATACCGAATAAATGTTCGATATTTATTACGGACGCGGCCTACACAGATATCTCGGCGACTGATATCAGAGAAATGATTCGAAGCGGCGTTAATGAATGGAGGAAGTTGGTAGCGGCTGGTGTTTCGGAACATATCGACAAATATTCGCTCTATGATTAGCTATGAGACGTTTTTGTCGCGCCTTGCGGAATGAGCACTTATATAAAAAGATAACGGACAGAGAATATGGAAGAAGTAACAAAAACGAAATCCCTCAAACGTGAAAATATCACCGGGACCCTTGAAATTACCGGAACGAAAACCCGCTTCTCGGAACTTGATGAAGACGTGAAACTCGCCGTCGCATGCGCGGAGGAAAAAAAGGCCATTGAGACTTTGGTCCTCGATCTCCGCCCGATAACAAGTTTTACAGAATTTTTCGTAATTGCCGGCGGAACAAACCAGCGCCACGTACAGGCGATTGCCGACGAGATTGTGAGGCAGCTAAAAAAACAGATGAAGGTCAAGCCGATCCGCATCGAGGGTTACGCAAAGGCGGACTGGATACTTCTGGATTTCGGCGACTTCATTGTCCACGTCTTTAATGAAAAGTCGCGTGCATTTTATGACCTCGAACGGCTTTGGCGGGACGCCAAACAGGTGGAATTACCGAAAGATACGGAAGCATAAACTTAAGTGGTGACCGTTCATCACGGGGTGAAAAGAGATGTTTGATCCGAGCAACAAGATTCAAGACTACTTGGTATTTGGTGAATTCGGGGATGTGAATCCATCGATAACTGATTCTTCTACATTTACGTTTATCAACCCCGAACAAATGGAAGAGCTTTTTGACCACGAGATCGAGGGGTGTTTCCTTTATTCCAGGCATTGGAATCCGACCAACAAGTATCTGGCTCAGGCACTTGCGCGAATGGAAGACAGCGAATCAGCGCAAGTTTCGGGTTCCGGCATGGCTGCAATAAGTTCATCGATCCTGCAAATTTGCCAGAGCGGCGATGAAATTATCTCGTCGCATACCATTTACGGCGGGACCTACGCCCTTTTCAAGAATTTTTTGCCCCGTTTGGGAATCAAGGTCAACTTCGCCGACCTTTCAGATTTGGATGGGTTGAGCGAATTCGTCAACGAAAAAACCCGGGTGCTTTATTGCGAGTCGATCAGTAACCCGCTTCTCGAAGTTGCTGATATCCCGCTATTGGCGGCGTTTTGCAAAGAGCACGATTTAAAACTCGTTATCGATAACACCTTCAGTCCG
>JAOTWT010000335.1 GCA_029862725.1 Acidobacteriota bacterium
CGAAACCAGCCGTGATTTGCCAAAATCTCTTGCACACGCGGGTTCGAGTATTCGGTAACATCAAACGCGAGCATCGCAAGATGCTGCGACGTCCCCGGCGCGGCGACAGAGAACAAAATGGAATCGTTAAAAAAAGTGTTGAAATATACGCCTTGTTTTTCAAGCTTCAGCACATCAGCAACCTGTTCCTTGATAGGAAGTTGCTGCAGCCGGGCGACTTCGGCTTCACTCAAACGCCCTTTGCCTTTCCAATGCCGGAGCGCGGGCTCAAACCTCGATTTCCAAAGCGCTAGAGTTTTTGAATAGGTTCGACGACCGGCTTCGGCACCATCGCGCGGCAAAATCGAAAGACCCTTGGATCGCGCCTCCTCGCGTGCCGCGAGAAGCGCTTCCATCGCCGCCGGCTGCAATTCGAGAACGACTCCGCCAAGGTTTTCAGAAGCGATGCCCGCCGCCGCCTGAAACGCAGCGACTTCCGCATCGTCTGCAAACATTGCCTTCGAAGGCGGTTTGGCTTTCGTCAGGTAGATCGCGCCATACTCTTCAAAAACGCGTTTTTCGACCGGACTGGACTCGTTAACCACTTGCTGAATGGTCAGGCCTTCTTTGGCAAGCATTCGATCGACATTTCCGCGGAAACCGACTGCGGCGGTCTTATTTGTCTCGTTCATTTGCGTTCGTTCTTCATCGGAGAGCGGTGTCGCGGCGTTAGTTTCGGACCCGGGCGCGGATGGCGTTTCAACCGCTTCTTCGGTGGTTCGGCGTTTCTCAAAGTCGGCCCCATTGTCGGATACAGGCTCATAGCAGCCAACTAAAAGCGCCGCAAATAAGAGAAATAGCGCGATTGTTATTCGATTCATGTAAGGGATACCGGAAATATCTTGATTCTCAAGTTACAAATATATATTCGAACTGACATTTTGCAAAGAGATTGTTTATACTCGCTTTAAAATAAGATAGGGATTTGTTTTTATGAAGTTAAGGAATTTACATAAGCTCATATTGTTGTCTTTCCTTGCAGTTGCCGGGCTCTATATCGCCTCATGTGCGAACGAGACGTCAACTGCCGGGAAAGCCAAGACCCCGACCGAAGCCTATGAACAATTGTTCAATGCCGTCAAAAGCAAGAACACCGAAAACATAAAGCGCGTGATGTCGAAAGCCACGCTAAGTTTCGCTGAAGGCGTTGCCGGGCAACAGAAGAAGGAAGTTTCGAAAGTGCTCGAGAACGGGTTCCATCGTTCGACCATGACGGATAAGCTGCCGCCGATGAGGGACGAACGAGTCAAAGACAAGTGGGGCGCGGTTGAAGTCTATATTCAAAAGGAAAGCAAATGGGAAGATGTCCGGTTTGTGATGGAAGACGGCGGCTGGAAACTGGCGATCGGCGAAACATGGAACGGTTCATACAAGTCTCCGGGCAAATCCCGTTCGATCCGCGAAAGGGAAAACGCCAATGCTGCGGGTAACGGCGATCTGGTCCCCTATGGCAACGGCAACCTGAACACCAACGTCAAGCCAATCGTTATCGATCCGATGAAAGGCAAGAAGGTCAAATGATCCCTGAAGCTTCGATCCGCGAAGTCATCGCACAATACGAGAAACACGGCTGGATTCTAAGCCGTGTTTTGCTTTCAAAGGCCCTCGAGGAGTCAATCACGGATCTTTCGATATTTGGCGGTATCGAGGTGACGGACTCCGGGCTCGATGCTCTTTGGTTTCGGCGCCCGCGAAACGATGGTTATACCGCGTGGGAGATCAGACGCCTCTCGGACCCGCCTTTTGCTCTTTGTGAAACTTTTCCGGATTCGATTTCGAGTGAGGAAATCGTTTTTTCGATGGAAAAAATGGAACAGGGCTTGTTAAAAAAAGCATCTTAGTCGATAACCGCGTTTGATATAAACGCCTGTTGTAATATGATGATCGCGAAGATCAATGATTGCGCCTCTAAAGCGTGATTATACGGACAGAAGATGACGATTAAGAATCTGGGTAAACAAGTCGAGACTATTTGGAAGGACCTGCGGCCTTTGACCAAGGAGATGCTTGTCAAAGCGCTAAACAAGAATTTCAAGAAACAGACGTTTTCTTATGACGCTCATTCCGACTGGGAATTGAGCAGTTTGTTGACCGCTCTTGACGAAGAGGTGCGTGTGAAAAGCCCGGATTTACGGACCGCCAGCGAACTCCGCGATCTGGCCGAGACATGTGCGGAAGTTTTGGAAGCGCAAACCGAATCGGCTGAGGTGTTTATCCAGCTGGCCGAAAGAGCGTTGGCGCGAAATGACTTTGCCAAGATCGATAAATTGGCCGATGTTCTGTTTGAAAGGTTTTCGGCTGGCGAGACCGCCGAAGTCATACGTCAGACCAAACTGGCCCAGATCCGCGCGATCGCGTTTGAGACCCTGGCGGTCCTGCCAGTGACTCTTATCACGCCGCTCCTGGACGACCCGCTTTATTTTGATATTGCCTGCAACGCGTTAGAGCAACAGGCGATAGAATTTGAGTCCGAGGAAGCCCGCAGGATACTGGAGCAACTCGAGTATATGGAAGGCAAGGACTGGCAATAAAGACCTAGACGATTTTTCCGGATAACCAGAAGCTTCCCTTTACAATTCCACCGACATTCGGCTCACTCTTGACAAGTCGCGGATCGGCAACCACATCGACAAATCCCCCGAAGCTCTCGACGACAAAACAATAGAATTCTTCGTCTGTAAAACCATTGCGGCGCTTTTGCCATTGTGTGATCCGGCCGGCAATTATCGCATGCGCCTGCGGCGGATCCCTCTCAATCGGTTCCCCGTCTTTCGAAAAAGAATACAAACCGCTAGGAATAAAGGACTTGTTCGCCAAATCCAGATCATCGCCGGCTGCCGACCGGTATTCCTCCGGAGATCCATAGATCTCGAGATCGCTCGAACCAAAAGCCGTCAGGCCAATCGTTTTCGTCGCCGGTAACCCGGTCGAATCATGGACTCTAAAATCAGGCGCGTCAAAAACGAACGGGTACTCCGATACGCCCGCCTCATCATGCTTGTTTGTACAGCGAAATGCACCGTCGAGATCCGATGTGTCTCTTGTAACGGCGGCCTCGATTTCAACCAGACGGCGACTCTCGGCCACGAACGCCGGGTTAAAACCTATGATCTCCTGTGCGGCGTTCGTTTGAAGATAAATCAGTGCGCCGGAGTCGTCCTCGAACTTGTAATAAAAACCGTGCGGCGGGCAGGGTACCGCATCGAGGTGAGGCAGGATGTCCATGATCACCTTATTTACATCCTGCTCGTTTTCGACCGGGAATCCGATATCAGAAAGATTGCTCATTTTGCTGGATTTGGGGATTGGATATCAGGCATATGTTTCTCCGGGCCCGGCGCTGTGTTTATCAATGCATCGTCGGCCGGAGCCTCTGAATCGGGGGGCGCAAGCTCGTTTGTGCCCGTTGGAGTTGGGAGGTTGAACTTTTGCATTTTTCGCTTTTCTTTTTTCTTATTCTTTATGCCAAAACCCCAGCGAAACCGGGTCGGAAGGATGGGCGAACCGAGGACGCGAACACCTACCCACATAATCGGCGCAAGAATTTTGTTTCGCCAGCCTTTCTTGCTCTTTACGCACCGATAAAGCCTCGCATCCGATTCACGCCGCTGACGACAGCTGCCGCCCTTAAAATAATCTTCGTCGTGCGCTACGCAGCAGTCCCTATAATTGCCGTCCGGGAACCACGTGCATCCGTCGGACTCGAAATCCGCGGGGATTTCGGGTTCCGACGTCGCCGCGCCGCCGTTTGTCTGTCCAAACGCCGTCGCGGTAGCCACCGCAAACAAGATAAACAAGATGCAAAGGCCCCGTCGCTTCATTGGGAAACCGTCGACTCGGTGGCAAGCGGTTTGTAGCGGTGAGGATACATCGGGAAACCAGCGGTCAAATCCCTGACCTCTCCCCTTATCCGCGTCTTGAGTTCTTCCGAATCGGGATCGGCAATAATCTCCGCGATCATCTTGCCTATCAACCGCATTTCCGCTTCCGCCATTCCTCTTGTCGTCAATGCCGGAGTCCCCAACCTGATTCCGGATGCCACGAATGGCTTGTTCGTGTCAAAGGGAATCGTGTTCTTGTTTACAGTTATGTGAACATCGTCAAGTGCCTTTTCGGCCTTCTTGCCCGTAATTCCTTCGCCATCCATGAATACATCCACAAGGACCAGGTGGTTGTCGGTACCACCCGAAACGAGCCGCAGCCCTTGTTGCTGTAGCTCGGCG
>JAOTWT010000336.1 GCA_029862725.1 Acidobacteriota bacterium
ATATCGTGATTTTTTATACCGAAAAGAGCCAGACGATATCAGCGGACACACACCACATGAATGTCGATTACAGCGCCTACGAGGGATACACAGTGCAGGGCGTGGTCGATACCTTGCTTTCAAGAGGCCGCGTGGTGATCGACGAGGGCGAGTATATCGGCGAACAGGGCGACGGGCAGTTCATCAAGCGCGGCGAATGCGTGAAGATCTGAGAGATTTATCCACGAAGGACACTAAGGAAAGAAAAGAATATTTGGTAAGAAAAATTGAAACGGGAGAATTTAGGATGAAATATGGAACCACCTCACCTGGTTCGAGATCGGAAGGGCTAATCTACAAACAAGAATGTTTTGATATTGTTGGAGCCGCGATTCAAGTCCATCGGACACTTAGCCCAGGCTTTTCAGAACCGATTTATCAAGAATCATTGGAGATTGAATTGGCGCACCGGAAGATACCAAACGTACCTCATCAACGGATGTCAATTTTATATCGCGACCAAGAACTCGAATCGTATTTTAAGCCAGATTTCGTTTGTTACAACAAAATAATCGTCGAAATAAAGGCGTTGAAGAATCTTTCAAATTTGGAAATCTCGCAGACGCTGAATTATCTAAAAATATCAAACTTCCGGCTTGGCATACTTATCAATTTCGGAAGCTACGGTAAGTTGGAATGGAAACGCATAGTTTTATAGTTCTCGCGTTTGAAAAGATAGCCGCGCGGATTCACAATCGGAAAGTCTGCCGAATGAGTTACCAAATCTTTGTCCTACTTAGTGAACTTAGTGCCCTTAGTGGATAAAAAATGAAGAATCACGACTTCATCGAAATCGACGACGATCTTTCCGGTTCGCCTCTCTGGAACGAGGATCTTGCGCCGACGCGCCTGAAACAAAGGACATGGTCGACCTGGAACATCGCCGCTCTTTGGATAGGTATGAGCGTTGTGATCACAACCTATCTCCTGGGCGGCAACTTTATTGCCTCCGGGATGACATGGTGGCAGGCGATGCTGACGATCCTTTTGGGCAACACGATCGTGCTGATCCCGATGATATTGAACGCCCACGCCGGTACCAAATACGGGGTGTCGTTTCCCGTGCTCCTGCGTTCTTCGTTTGGTACAAAGGGAGCAAATATTCCTGCCATTCTCCGTGCGATCGTCGCATGCGGTTGGTTCGGGATCCAGACGTGGATCGGGGGTACCGCCCTCGACGCGCTCTTCGGTGCGATTTCCGACGGGTGGAACACTTCGCTCGCGGCAACTGTCCTGGATATTCCGGTTCATACGTGGGTGGCGTTTTTTATTTTCTGGATCGTGCAGGTCGTAATTATTCTGCGCGGGATTGAAGGAATCAAGTTTTTGGAGTCCTGGGCGGCCCCGTTGCTGCTTCTTGGCGGCTTGGCGCTTCTCTTCTGGGCGTCGAGTGCGGCTGGCGGCTTCGGCACGGTACTGACGGGTTCGACCGCGCTCCAAAAGGAAACAGCAAGTTTCTGGACAATCTTTCCGGGTGCTCTAACAGCGTCGGTAGGCTATTGGGCGACGCTAAGTCTAAATATTCCTGATTTTACGCGTTACGCCAAATCACAGAAATCCCAAATGATGGGTCAGGCGCTGGGACTCCCTTTAACGATGACCGCATTCGCATTTATCGGGGTATTTGTAACAAGCGCGACGGTAATAATTTATGGCGAAGCGATTGCCGATCCGGTTGCGTTGATACAAAAATTCGACAGTACAATTGTAATACTGTTTGCAATGGTCGTGATCTTCGTCGCCCAGCTTTCGACCAACATGGCTGCAAACGTCGTTTCGCCTTCAAACGATTTTTCAAATCTCAATCCAAGACTAATTTCATATGTAACCGGCGGTTTGATCACCGCCGTTGTCGGAATTCTGATGATGCCGTGGCAGCTGATGTCTTCGATGGGCGCCTATATCTTTACGTGGCTGATTGGTTATTCAGGCCTTATGGGAGCGATCGGCGGCATAATGATCTGCGATTACTGGGTGTTGCGAAGGCAGGAGCTGCGGCTTGCTGAGCTATTCAAAACGGATGGGATTTATTCGTACAGCGGCGGTTTTAATTGGCGTGCCGTCGCGGCACTCGTGATTGCGGTCGCGCCGGTTGTTTACGGCTTTCTTCGTGCCGCGACTACGCCCGGCGGAGTCGTTCCCGACCCCAGTTTCTTCGACACGCTCTATACGTACGCCTGGTTTGTAACGTTTGGAATTGCGTTCGTGGTTTATTGGCTGTTGATGCGGGAAAGGGTTTTGAAGGAACTGACGAATGCATATGTCGACGTTGATGGCTCGGCTTCAAATGTCGATGTTTAGTTTGAGAAGCAAATTTTATGCGCTGCCTCCCATATCTTTGTATTTGAATTGCCTCCTGCCTCATCACATTTAAATTGCTTCCAGCTTCAGCATTTAAATTGCCTCCAGCTTCAGCTGATTTAAATTGCCTCCAGCTTCAGCTGATTTAAATTGCCTCCAGCTTCAGCTGATTTAAATTGCCTCCAGCTTCAGCTGGAGGTCTCATTCAACCAGAACATTTTCAGGGGCTAAAGCCCCCTTTTTTCTGTTCCAGCTGCCCGGTCCACTAGCTGAAGCTAGTGGCAATTTAAATATCCGGGACCGCGGCCTTAAGCCCCCTTTTTTCTGTTCCAGCTGCCCGGTCTACTAGCTGAAGCTAGTGGCAATTTAAAAGATTCTACCTGAAAAATACTTGACTCTTATTTGCGATTGGATAAGAATTTTGAACTCACGCCGGGTTTCGGATACCAGGCAAACCTCACCACTTAGACTCAGCCTCTAGCTGAAAGGAGACTCTAGAATGCCTCACATTCAAGTCTGGATTCATTACGTATGGTCCACAAAGAACCGCGAACCTTTTCTCACAAAGAAAGTCAGACCAGAGATCATTGATCACCTAAAGAAGAATGCCCAAGAAAAAGAGATCCACCTGGATTTTATCGGTGGCTATGTTGATCACCTACACAGTCTGATTTCGATGAAAAGCGGCCAACAGATAGAAGCAATCGCCCAAATGCTCAAGGGCGAATCCTCTCATTGGATAAACAAAAACAAGATTTGCCAGGGGTATTTTGGCTGGCAGGATGAGTATTTCGCAGCGTCCGTAAGTCCTCCGGATGTTCCGGCTGTCCGGCGTTACATCGCAAATCAGGAAGAGCATCACAAAAAGGTTAGCTTTCAATCGGAATTCAAATACTTGCTCCAAAGGGCGGGTTTTGAATAGTTTACAGTTCTGCGAAGTTTCTTTTAAATTGCCTCCAGCTTCAGCTGGAGGTCTCGTTCAACAAGAACATTTTCAGGGGCTTAAGCCCTTTTTTTTCTGTTCCGGCTGCCCGGTCCACTAGCTAAAGCTAGTGGCAATTTAAACATTCAGGACCCGTAGATTTCCTTTTAATTGCCTCCAGCTTCAGCACATTTAAATGCCTCGTGCTTCATCACATTTAAATTGCCTTCAGCTTCAGCTGGAGGTCTCATTCAACCAGAACATTTTCAGGGGCTAAAGCCCCCTTTTTTCTGTTCCAGCTGCCCGGTCCACTAGCTGAAGCTAGTGGCAATTTAAATATCCGGGACCGCGGCCTTAAGCCCCTGTTTCTGTTCCGGCTGCCCGGTCCACTAGCTGAAGCTCGTGGCAATTTAAACATTCAGAACAAAGATCTTTCATTCATAATTTTCTCATTTGGCTCCTCGATCCATAAACTGAAGTCAATTTTAGACAATGAGCGGACCCGCACTTTCTACAAACATATTTGTTTCCCTGATATAATCTTTCAACAATTGTGTCTAGAATCAAGAAATGAAATACAAGGCAATCAAAAACTTCTATAACGGCCAATTTCACGTAAGCGCCTCCCCTGAAAGGCTCGATGTAACGTCCCCGCTCGACGGCAGCCTGCTTTCCTCCGTCCCTTTATCCAGCAAAGAAGAACTAAATCAAGCCGTCGAATCGGCAAAAGGCGCATTCGAGGACTGGTCGCATACAACGATCAAAGACCGCGTCCAGGTCTTTTTCAAGTACCGAACACTTCTTGAGAATTATTCTGACGAACTCACGGCACTTGTCTCGGAAGAAAACGGCAAAACGGAAGGTGAAGCCCGCGCGGAAATCGATAAGAGTATTGAGCTGACTGAGTTTGCGGTTTCGATGCCGCAGCTCGTTTCCGGCGAGGTCCTCGAAGTAAGCCGAGGCGTGGAATGCCGGACCGACCACTTTCCTCTCGGCGT
>JAOTWT010000338.1 GCA_029862725.1 Acidobacteriota bacterium
CCATATGTCGGCCGCGCCCGAGGCGTTTCGGCGAGGGCTGAAGTGGATCTTTGGGGAATAGGGATGTTCGTGGTGTTCTTATACGGCCGTCCGGCCACCGGAAAATACACGATTGGGAAGCTAGTCGCCAAAAAGCTCGATATCCCTCTATTTCACAATCATTTAACAGTCGATCTCGTCGGTTCGCTGTTCGAATTTGGCACTCCTGAATTCGTAGAAATGAGGGAAAAGATATGGCTCGACGCTTTCAAGGTGGCATCGCAATCGGGTCAATCGCTTGTTTTTACATTTAATCCGGAAAACACGGTTGAGCAAAATACCATCGACGAGATGAGGTTTGCCATCGAGGGTAGCGGCGGCCGTTTGATCTTTGTCGAATTGACTTGTGATGAATCTGAGATCGAAGACCGCCTTGGGGAAGAATCCCGGGGCGGGTTTGGCAAACTGACTGATATTGGACTATACAGGAAACTGAGTGCGGAACGGGTATTTGACTCCCCGGTGATGCCGGAGCCGCTTCTCAGTGTCGATACATCCAGTGTGAATGCGAGCGAGTCGGCGGAGCTCATTGTTGAGGCGGTTAAAGAGGCTGTTCGGCAAGGGCTTCACTCCTAAAGGCGAAATACAATACAAGGCATGAGCGAAATTGAAAAAAGGCTTACAGAACTTGGCGAAACGTTGCCGGAGCCGCCCGAACACGTCGCCAACTATCTTGGCTGCAAACGATCCGGCACGACACTATATGTCTCCGCACGCGTGAGCGAGGCGCTTGGCGAAGTCGGCGTTGACCTGACGCTGGAAGAAGCAAAGTTGGCCGCCAAAGAAACGATGCTCATAATTCTCGCGATTATCAAAAAAGAAATCGGAGAACTCGATCAGATAAAGGGTGTTCTTAAGATGAATGGCTTCGTGCGGTCGTCAATAGATTTTACAAAACAGCCGCTCGTAATCGACGGTGCCTCTGACCTTCTCGTTGCGTTGTGGGGCGAAGCAGGCCGTCATACGAGAACTGCAACGGGTACGTCGCAATTGCCCTTTGGTGCGGCGGTACAGTTGGAATTGGTGATGGAGCTCTATTGACCAGGTATCAAAGGTATCAAAGGTCAATTATCAATTATTGATTCAGCGAGTTCCCAGTTTCCGGTAAACCGCTTCTGCGATCTTGATGTCCTGGACGGCCACTCCCGTCAGGTCGGCGACCGTGATCTGCGAATCGTTCAGACGCCCGTCGGACTTCCCAGCGATTATATCGCCCAGTTCGACGACCGAATCTTCCTCGATAACCCCCGCCGAAAGCGCCTTGTATATCTCGCCCCGCTCGAGACATTGAGAAATACTGTCGGCCACGACCAGATTCGCCCTGGCGAGAATCATTGAATCGAGTTCCTGTTTTTTCGAGGTGTCAGAACCGACTGCGGTTATGTGTGTTCCCTCGACGATGGAGTTGCCATCGAGCAGGGGCGTTTTTGAAGGTGTAGTGGTGACGATGAGGTTGCAAGAGGCAAGTATCTCGGCGGCGTCACGTGTTGTTTCGACTTTGAAACCGTGCTCTGTCATCTCTTCTTTGTACTGAGCGATTTGGTCATCGCCCCGACCCCATACGAGGACGTCACGACATGTCGTAACTGCCTTCAAATGCAACAGTTGCAACCGGCCCTGAACGCCGGTTCCGACGATACCTATTCTCTCGACATTTTTTGGAGCACAGTATTTTGCGGCGACCGCTCCGGCGGCGGCAGTCCGGACATCGGTCAGGTGTCCTTCATCCAGAAGGATAGCCGCAATTTCGCCCGTTTCCTGCTTGAACAAGAGCATAAGCCCGTTCCCGGACGAAAGACCCAAAGCGGCGTTTTCATAGAAACCCGATGCGATCTTGATCACAAAGAACTCTTTTTTTTTGATATACCCATACTTGATATGGACCTCGCCCTTCTCCAGCAAAAGCTCTCCCACCGGGGGCACGACCGCCCGACCCGCGGAGTACGCCGCAAACGCGTCCTCCATCGCCTGATTCATGTCGATTTCCGCGAGAGCATCTTTGATTTGGTGGAGATGAATAATCTGCATAGTCACACTATGTGCATGGGTGGTCAGTGGTCTGCGGACCGTGGTCAGGGCAGAAGCCGATTGTGCGCTCCCCGGACTCGCTCGGATCGCCGATTCACGTTAGCACTCAGAATTCAATATTCTTCGAAGCGTTTTCGTCCCAATATTTGCCCCGCAAATAATCAGCACCACGTTCCTCCCACGAAACCTTTCCGCCTCTTTCTCAAAGGCCGCAACCGCAACTGCCGCTGCGCCTTCGATCTGCATATGGTGTGTATCCATAAATTCCACCAGGGATCTCGCAATTTCATCTTCGGATACCGTAACGCAGCGGTCGACATATTTACGGCACAGATCGAAAGTGATCGAATGGTCTTCGATTCCGCCCGCTGTTCCGTCGGAAAGAGTCGGCAGCGAGGGTAAATCGCCATGGAGTTCCCCCATCTCAAGCGACTGGATCATTACCTTTGAGTTTTCAGGCGAGCATCCGATGATTTCAACATTCGGATTTACTGACCTCAGGTACCCACCGACCCCCGATATCAGGCCACCTCCGCCGAGCGCCACAAAAACGGCGTCGATTTGTTCCAACTGGCGGTCCAGTTCGAGTCCGACGGTCCCCTGGCCCGCGACGACATCGATGTCATTGTATGGCGGAACATAGGCTGAATTTCTTTCTGCCGCGTACGCCCGGGCGTAGTTTTCGGCATCGATCGGATCTTCGCCAAACTCCTTCACCGCGGCACCTAGACGCCTGATCGCATTCGTCTTCGACATGCTTGCCGATGTTGAAACGAAAACCTTTGCTTTCGCGCCGACAAGAGAAGCGGCAAAGGCCACGGCGGCCCCGTGATTGCCCGTCGAGGCGGTGATCACGCCGCGTTCGAGTGACTCCTTGTCGAGGGAGAGGATCTTGTTCAGGGCTCCACGCACTTTGAAAGAGCCCGTATGCTGCAGGTTTTCGAGTTTGAGGTGGACGTTGGCACCACATTTTTGGGAGTAGAACAGGGAAGTTTCGCAATAAGTCTCGCGGATATGAGAACCGATCCGCCGGTATGCATCTGCGATCTGTTTCGGTAGGTCCATGATGATTTTGGCGGGTACTTAAAACCGTCGCTACGCCGGCACCGAAGTTTCCTGAATTTCCGCGACCAGTTCGTGAATTCTCTCCAAAGCCGTACTGAGATATCCGTATGGGAGGCCGAAGCTGATCCGCAGATGCCGGTCGAGTCCGAAATGGTCACCGGGCACGATGAGCACGCTTTTTTCTTTCTGGAGCCGTTCCACCAGCTCGGTCGAATTGATATCGAGGTTGTAGCGAACAAATGCGATTGCCGCCGCCTCGGGAGGAGTCAGGCTGAACAAACCGGTCTGCTCTTCCATCCATTCTTCGAGCACCGGGTAGCCCTTTCTTATGAATTTCCGCGTGCGAGCCAAAAGCCTTGGCCTGACTTCCGACGAAAGTGCAAGAGCCGCCAGCTTATTCGAAAGCATCGTCGCGCTGATCGCCAGGTACTCGTGTCGGGCCCACATGTCGTCGATCGTCTTTTCCGGTCCCGCCGCCCATCCGACTCTCAACCCCGGCAGGCCGTAGGCTTTACTCATGCTGCCGATCGCGATTACGCGGTCGTACCGGCCGTAAAAGGAAGGCGTTTCCTCGTCACTCAAACGTTCGGCGCCCGTGTAAACCTCGTCTGCGAGTATCCACGCCCCCGACCTCTCGGCAACCGCCACGATCCTGCCCATTTCCTTATCGGTCAGAATCCTGCCGGTCGGGTTGTTTGGGTTGCAGACCGCGATCATTTTCGTGTTTTCTGTTGCGACGTCCTCGAGCTCGTCGAGATCCGGTGCCCAACCCTTTTCCTCGACAAGGTTGAAGGTTTTGACATCCAGACCATGATTCTTTGCGATTCCCCAGATCTGCATGTAGTTGGGAAGCATGACGACGATCTCGTCACCCTCCTCGAGCAGTGTTCGGATAGCCAGATAGTTTGCCTCGATCGCGCCGACGGTCACCAATACCTGCTCGGGGCGCGCGCCAACGTAGAGTGCCGAGATATTTTGCCGGAGTTCGGGTATTCCGTTTGCGTGAGGATAGTTCAGTTCGGTCGAAAGCAAGCCCTCAATTCGTTTTGGTTCGTTATCGAGTAGTTCGCTCAGCAGGACGGGATGGACGCCGCTCTCGGAGAGGTTA
>JAOTWT010000339.1 GCA_029862725.1 Acidobacteriota bacterium
GACCTTACATATTCATAGGGAAACCGGCGCTGCGTGGGATATCGTGGCAAAAGCGGGTTATATGGGGGATATCGAAAGCGAAATCGAATTCATAGACAACGGCGGCGTCAGCCTTCTGGGACCGGAATTGCGGTTACTGGAGGGGTTAGAAACCTGGTGCCACTGCGCTCTCCAGCTGCAATGCTCCGGTGGGCGGGACCTGCTTTCTATCTGGAACCTCGGCGCAAAAAGAATCATTGGCCTCGATATCAGCGAAACACTGATCGGATATGCTGGCGAGAAATCGGATGCGCTGAATGCGCCGGCTTCCTGGTATTGCTGCGATGTCTTAGAAGCACCACAGGAATTGGATGGTGTCGCCGATCTGGTCTACACGGGACGCGGCGCGTTGATGTGGATGATTGATCTGGAGGCCTGGGCGAAGGTGGTTTTTCGGCTCCTCAAACCCGGCGGCAGGGTATTGATATTCGAGGGACATCCCCTGGATAACCTATGGGAGAGGGACCCGGATGAGTTTTGTCTGCGCAGCGATGGTGCCAGTTACTTTTCTGAGAATCCCGCGGAGAACCTCGGATTTCCGTCCTCTGCTCTTAAACGGGAAACAAAGGACAAGGTTGAAAGGCCGTTGATGGTGGAGCGACTTTGGCGACCCGGTCAGGTTATCAATGCACTCGTTTCGGCGGGACTTGAGTATGTTCACTATGAGGAGTATCCCGATCTGTTTTGGAACCAGTTTGAAAATATTCCAAAGGAGACAGCTGACCTTCTACCCCACACCTATGCCGTAATGATGAGAAAGGGAGATACCTAGCATTCCGGGTGTGAGGGTAAACGACTTGGGTAACTAGGGCGGCATATCTAACAGGCAGCGGTCAGAGGCGAACCGCGCAGAGCGCTGTTCAACATCGCAGAGAAAGTGGCGACGCACTTTGAACTTACCGGAGACCTTGGCGTTGAGGAGACGCGAAAGATGAGACTCAAGACGAACATCATAATATGCGGCGGCCTTGCTGTTTTGGCGTTGCTGGCCCTCGCAGTGTCCCATCTGGCACTGACAGATATCAGGCGCCAGGAGGGCGATCTCACCGCCGAATGGGCCGCTCTTCAGGTCAGTTTGGTGGTTTTTACCGCATTTGTTTTGTCGACAATTGCCCTTCTTCCGAGAGTTTGGAAACTTGCGAGCGGCGGGAAAAGCGTCGGAAAATGACAAGCCGACGCAGTGGACTGAATGGATTCCGGGACGAGCATCGGGCGGTAAGTTGCGCAATTTCTATAGGTAAACCGCAACGCCGCGTGCTGGACGCGTGGCCTTCGGCTCGGGGAGGCTCAGTCGTGAACGGTCAAAGGGAGGGAAATCGTTGAAGAATAGCATTCTCTTGGGAATCGGCCGCTTTATGATTCCCGTTCCGCGCATGATATGGCAGCCGCTGATAAAAGCCCGTGGCCGCAAAGCGCGAAACAGCCTCGGCTTTATGTCGGAAGACCATCACAGGGTACGGGATTTTGCCGTGATGGAATTGCCCCGTCAAGGCGTGCCGCTTTCGCCCGTAACTATCGCGGAGTCCCTCGGTCTCAGCCTTGAGCGTGTCGGAACAATTCTCGACGAACTTGAGAAGCACATGACCTTTCTTTTCCGGAGCGACGGGGAAAATGTTAATTGGGCCTATCCGGTGACACTGGACGAAACGCCGCATCATGCCGTGTTCAGCTCGGGCGAGGAGGCCTACTCGCCGTGAGCGGTCGACACCTTCGCTATGCCCTTCGTGCAAGGGCACCTCAGAAACGAAAGCCTGGCCGTAACGATCGGGACCCAGTGCGTTCATTGCTCGCGGTCGATAAAAATCGAGGTCGACAGTGAGGTGAGTTTCAAGGTCATCGAAGGCGAGGCGCCGCTGATTTTTATTCCGCTAGTAAACTTCAAGAAGTTGGAAGATCCAAGCATTATCGATGCCTTCTGACGGAAGTCAGTATTCTTCTGGTCGGAAGAACACGCAAGAGCGCAACGCCGGAGCGAAGGAGGAGACCGCGGCTTGTATTTAACGCTGAGCCAGGCCGCGTTTGTGACCCCACTCACGCAGGGACCGCTGTTTGCGTTTCCGAGGAGGTAATAATTGTAGTTTTGACTCAGGCTCTAAGGATCGAAAAAAAGTATCGATTTGCTTGAGGAGGAGTTAAAAAGGTAAGGACTACAATGAATTGAGAAATTACGGCGGCAAGCCGCCCTTTCGTGATTAACGATCTCTGAGAGAATTGGGATGTCGCTGTTTCCGGAGTGTTCTGAAACATATGTCAGTATAAATGTTCGCATTCGTTGAGCTTGAAAGTGCAGGATCGTCTGGGGTTGATTCGCCTTTTTGGATGAACCCGGAGCACCCTTTGTTTTTCAAACCTGCGCAGCTGATCGCTGATCAATTGAGTCTCATTTCCTCGATTTTCAATCGAATCGTCTCTTTTAGCTTTCCGGTCAGTTCTTCCGGATCGTCATCGCCGGTTGGCACGATCGGTTCACAGAATTCGATCTTCACCTTTGCGGCGCGAATCTTTAGCGAACCGCGTCCCCAGACCTTGTGGAGGCCGTCGATGGCGACCGGAACGATGGGTAGGCCGAGTTCGGTCGCGAGTATCGCTGCTCCGTTCTTAAAATCGTGGAGTCTGCCGTCGAAGGCTCGTTCGCCTTCGGGATATATGTTCAGAATCCTGCCCGCCTTAAGTCCCGCGGCCCCTGCCTTCATTGCCTTAATCAGTTGCGTATTTTGATCGATCGGGACAATCCTCAGGAGTCTGCCGACAAACGCCAGAAAGAAATTCTGAAAATATTCGCTTGCCCCGACATGAAATATATTGCGCAGAATTCCAAATGGGTATGTCGAGCAAACAACGACCGGGTCGATATAACTTTGATGGTTCGGACAGATCAGGAACGCGCCTCCGGTTTGTCTTAGGTTCTCTATACCGCGCACATCCAGCCTGAAGAAAATACGGAATATCAGGTAAGCGGATTTCAGGAAGAGGTAGGCAATTGCTTCAAAGAAGGGGTTTCGCTTCAGCACATGCCGAGTTTCCGGCATCGTCTCCGGGATTTCGGCGATTATCGTATGCCAGTTGAACTTGGGATCGGCTAGATCCCGTGTGTCGGAATCCGGAGATTTTTTGTTTATCAGCCCGATGACCTCGCGAACAGTAAACGCCTCAGTAATTTCCGGTTCTTCAAACTGGAATCCAAAGGTCTGTTCCAGGCCGGCGATGATTTCGGCCCTTGCAAGGGAATCAAGCCGGAGGTCAATTTCGAGGTTCATACCCGGGTGAACTTCCTTTTTCTCGCTTGTCTGCCCGTCGATCAACGAGACTAGTGCCCGGCCGGCACCGGATTCGAGCAGCGCCGTGTCTTCAGGGGTAAACACCCACTTCCGCATCTCGGCGGTGGCGTTCGAGCCTCCGGAAGCGTTGATATCTTTTCTCAATTCAAACCGCTTGATCTTACGTGTCGCCGTTCTCGGTAGCGGCTCCGAGCGTACGACATAATCACGGACCCTTTGGTATTCAGGTAGTTCGCGACCGAGATTATCCAGCGCAAACCTGATCGCTTCACTTGAGTTTGCGATCTTCGACTGCTTCAGGTATTCAAAGTCAGGGACGATAACCCCGACCAGTTTTTCGGCGCCGGCGTGTTCGGAATCTTCGTCGGCGACTCCTATCACGCACATTTCCCCGACCAGCGGCGATTTCAAATAGTGGACCTCGAGATCTTCCGGATGTACGTTTTTGCCTGACGGAAGAACGATCACATCCTTCGCCCGGCCGGTGATATACAGATGCCCGTCGGTATCGAATCTTCCCAGGTCACCGCTCTTGAACCAGCCGTCTTTGGTAAAAGCCTCTTTGGTCGCTTCGGGGTTCTTGTAATATCCCGAAAAGACCATCGAACCCCGTATCAGGACCTCACCCTCGCCGTTTTCATCCGGGTTATCGATCTTAACCTCCGCGTCGCCCATCGGCTTGCCGACCGAGCCGACCCGGTTATCGTCGACATAGGTTCCGGTCGCCGCACCGCTCGTTTCGCTCAGTCCGTATCCCTGCACGATCGTGAAACCAAGCCGGTGGAAGTCGATCGCCACCGTTTCGTCAAAACGCGATCCGGCGGTTACAGCCAAATCCATACGACCGCCGAACGAATCGTGGACCTTTTTGAAGATCCTTTTACCGAGATTGATTCCGAAATAGTCCCTTGTAAA
>JAOTWT010000340.1 GCA_029862725.1 Acidobacteriota bacterium
TCGGCGTTGGCGTTGGAGTAGGCGTCGGCGTTGGCGTTGGAGTAGGCGTCGGCGACGGTGTAGGCGTCGGCGAAGGCGTTGGAGTCGGCGTTGGAGTTGGAGTCGGCAGAGGCGTCGGCGTCGGCGGCGGTGTTGGTGTCGGTGTCGGCGTCAAGACCGGTGTCGGGCCCGGATTGGGCAGGTCTGTATTTCCTGCGGTATCTCTTGGTACCGGCGCCTCAAGAAACTGGACGTTCCTGATGCCAAGACGGATCGTCGAATCCAGCTGATAAATTTGACCGTCATGATGCAGCGGTCGCGCCGTTTCCACGCTAACTGATGCCTCGATCATTCTGATCAGAGCGGACGAATCAACATTAACCTGTACTACCGGCTGTTCCATGATAGCGCCCGTCGAGGACGGCTTCAGCAAATATTGGAACTGCAGGTTTTTTACATGTTCGGCAATGACGCTATCGGCCAGGGCACCACCTCTGGCACCAATCACACGCCGCATCAGCTTGTTGTTTTCCTCTACAAAAAATTGTGTGATCTTGACGCGTTTCAAAATCATCGGCAAGCCGGCATTATCGATACTTGCAAGGTTTCCCGTGCCGCCGGTCCTGTTGAGACCAAGCGTATCGCCATCGTCGGCGTAGAGCCTGCGTGTACCGGTATCAATCGATGTAATCGCAAAAAACGTGCCGGCAATGCCGTTTGTAAGAAAATAGACTTCATTGACCTGAAAATCCGGTAATCGGGCAGCCGGAACCCGAACGTACCCGTTTGAGTCACTTACATCGGAAGTGGTTAGGTCGATATTCGAGAAAGTTCTGTCCTCGCCCAACATCGTGATTCGATCGGTGTTTCCAAGAATTTTCATCGGAATCGTTCCGTGGTCCACGTTTGTGTTTGTCGGTACGTCGTCGTCAGATATTATCAATCCGGGTGAACAATACCCGGTTGCGCCGGGATCCATATCGCTCGTTGATCTACTTGATAGTTCCTGCGTGGCAAAACTCGTTGGGATCCAAATAGTGCTTATGCCTTTTAAACCGTCACCTGCCGTTAGGAGTTCGCGTGCCAGGAACTCCTGCGCATTTCGCACGCTCTGCTGCGCTGAGGTCATCTCGTAACTAGTGTTGGCGGTGTTCATCGCGCCGCGCATCAAAGCAAACGCCGCGGTCAATACGACCACCGTCAGGACCATCGTCACCACCAATTCCATCAGGGTGAATCCGTCTTCGCTTTTCGGTTGTAAAGCTCGATTGGTCATTGTAATCAGTTACCGTAGAATCTGCCTGAAGCCGGTCGCCTGAACATATTGGAAAAACGGGGTTCCGGGCGGGATTTTATTGGGCGTCAGGAATGTCTCGTCAAAACTCCAATTACGCCTCGGCGGCATGTAGATTACGCTGGTCTTGTTTTCCCACTGTGCGACGGCCTGTGTTGAAGGGAAAAGCGCGACAAACGAACCCGAATAGCTCCACGTTTTGATATTGCCGTTTAGTCCCCAGATTTCCAGAAAACGCGGGTAATTAACGATTCCTCCGCTTCTCCGGTCGCCAACCGAGTCGCGGCCCGGACTCGCGGTCATACTCGAGATTGTCGTTCCGCCAATGATCCCGGCGCGAACTGCAGTTCCTTCGGAGACGAAAACACTGCCTTCATCGGCCATCCTGTAAGCTGTGCCAAGCATGTTTCGCGGGTCGCTGGATCCTTCAGGACGCCACGCGGACAATCCGTCAAACCATGTCCTGGACAATGGGAAGAAGGCGTCGCAAACGATCGACGATGGGACCTGCGGGCCCATGTATCCGCCGTTATTCAGTGTTGAACCGCCGGCCGGAATGCTGCTAACTCCGGTCGTGTTGTAATTGCCCCAGATATAGACCATGTTCTCCGACGCGAAGGTGATTCCTTTAGTTGTCGAAAGTTTGTTTGCTGAACCCGTAATCGTCAGATTCGCAGCGTTGAACAATCTGGCGGACCTGCGAAAATAGGTAACCGGCCTCTGCAGAACGCCGAGTGCCTGCGCCCTTAGATCGGGATATCCGGCCGAGCTTGCTTTCCAGCCAACTGAAGGGAGTTCGGTAAGATCCTTCTGAAGAGTCCCCTTTTTGCTTACACCGCCAGGTCCCCAGCCGAAGTCGATCACGTCCTCACCCTCGTCAAGGGTGCCGTTCTCGTATATGTCCTCATTGTCGACGATGCCATTGGTACTGACAAAACTGCTTCCGTCGGAAAGATACTCGACCTTTTTCTGGTCCCCGCGTCGATCTGAGAAATAGACTATATAGCCCTCTGTACCGTCGATGTTTGTCGAAACGGCGTTGGTGCCGGCGAGAAGGTTCGAATCGTAAACACCATCCAGCCAGCGTGCCAGATTGCGCATATTTATATCGACGACGCTGGTAATCCCGCGCTCATAGACATCCGTCTCAAACATCGTGCTCTGATACCAGCCTTCCCGTACGTTATAAACCGAAATCGGGTAGATCGCGTCGTAGACGTTTGGCGGTGCCGCCTCGCGGGTGACGGTGCCCACTTCATCATCAAGGCTGGCATCGCTGATATGGCCGGTATCCGCGTCGAAAGTCGGCACTGCCTTGATTTCACCATCGAAAATGATCCGCGACGAGCTTTGTGTGAGCGTCACCAAATCGGTGCCATTACCGGCTCTATCACGGCTTCCCTGTATAAATGCGGCCCACATCGGACGCTGCAAATAGACAATGCCGTTCGGTTCGCCGACCGTCATTCCCATGCTCAGGATTTCTGTTGTCACATCAAGCGCGGTTCCGTCGGGTCTTACGATCTCAATAAGGATTCGGGCGTTTAGACCGGATCCGGGCGGGATCCATTCCATGCCGCTTGCTTCACCTGCGGCTTTGACGCCTCTCACGATCTTCGCATCCACGATCGTTGAATCGGGCATTTTTTGCTTGATCGGGGAATCCAGGTAGGACCCGGCGTCCGAAACACGGCGCAGTGCGCCATCGGTCCCAAGTTTTATGGGGACAAACGAACTCAGTTGGACTCCCTTTCCCGCCGGTATTCCGGCGACATTTGTTGCCCCGCTGCCGGCATCCCAGTCGTCGATCAGTATTCTCAATTTGGACTTGCTGTGATACCGGGCGTCGGTAAGTATTGCGGTGTCGGACGGTAGTTCGCGTTTTACGATCTCGGCGGCCGAGTTTCCGGAAAGCTCGAGCGGCATCTTGAGTTCTGATGCACCCGTCGTGTTCGTTAATACCTGTCCGCCGAACCGGTTGTTAACGCCGGAGGCCGCCGGTTTTACGGATTCCGTTTCCCACGAGCCATTTGCTACCCCATTCGGGCTGCCAGGATGATAACCGCGATCACCGGACGACGTTCCCGGAAAATTGGGGCCGCCTACGTAACCCGAACCCGGCTTGACACTACCGTTGCCGAGTGTGCTCTTGACGTTTATCCCGTTGACTTCAACCCAGACATTGTTGTTGCCGGCTGAGGTATTGATCGCGCCGCTCCGCCACGCGTCGCGGACAAACTCGCCGCTCATTGTCAGCCGGCTCAGGAATTTCGTGTTACGAAGTGCATATATGTTCTTGTTGCCGTGAACCCGTCCGTTAAAGGTCATTAATGGGCCGGGATGAACCTCGATGTCGTCATTGCTGAAGATTCCGAACTGAAAAAGAGGCACCAGATAGTTGTTGAAGTCCCTTTCGAGTTCAACTTCGGTACCGGTGCTGTCCATAGTCGCAGTCGACGACATCTTGTAAGGCACAATACTGGCGTAAAGACCGGCATAGGGCCCGCTCGGAAGATTTACGCGGGGATAGATGTTCGCAGGAAGCCCTTGCAGCGTGCGCAGTTCGTTTAGCTTCGCGGCATCTTCCTGAAGACTTTGGTTAAAGGTGAATCCTTCCGTAATTAATTCCGGCGGCGGACTCGATTCGATCAATACCAGGTCAGCAGGAGTCGGGTTCAGCTTGGTCTTAAAAAGATCGCTGAAGTCACTCGTCATTTTTTCCATTCCCGCGCTTGCCGCGTAAAACGTCTGAGAACGTTGGAGATCACGGCCTGCGATCCGGGCTTCACTGGAAGAGAAGGCGAGTGCCGTCAAGGCGACCACCGACAGAATCGCGACTATTATGATCACGATGGCGAGTGCCGCACCGCGCTCCTCGCGATCGATTTCAAATCGACTATTCAGTTTTCCTAATGATAGCGATCTCATGTTTCAACACCTTATGCTTCTAAC
>JAOTWT010000341.1 GCA_029862725.1 Acidobacteriota bacterium
TCTTGCCTCGGATGAGCTCGAGGGACGCCGAACGGGTGAAAAAGGTGCGACATTTGCTGCAGGATATGTCTCGAATATGTTCCAGAGATATAAGCTCAAAGCGGGTTACGCCGACGCGGACGGCGGCAAGGCCTTTCTCCAGCCTTTTTCTTATGTTTCTGGGGTTACATTTGGCCCGGCAACTGCCCTGGAGTTTCAAAACGCTTCTGGCGACTCCACCGGCAACCTGGATTCAAAAATGTGGAAGCCATATATCCACTCCCCCGCGGCGAACATTGATTCGAGCGGTGTAGTATTTGCGGTCTATGGAATCTCGTCCGCGCGCCTCGGCCACGATGATTACCGGGACATCGACGTGCGGGGCAAGATCGTCGTTGTTCTCGATGGCGTACCCGGAGGCGATCACCCGCATTCACCCTTCAACGCTTATAACGTAGAGGCCAAAGCCAATATCGCAAAAGAAAAGGGTGCGGCGGCGCTGATCGTTATCGCGGTCACCGACGAACTGGACAAAGAGAGACTCGCGCGGGCGAACTACAACCAGACTCTTGGCGAAACGGCGGTTCCGGTCGCGGTCATAACCCGTTCGGCGGGCAGTAAGTTGTTGAATCTTAAGGACGCTGCCGAGCTGAATCAAATCGAAAAATGGCTGGAATCAAAGCCCGAATTCGCGGAAGTTAAATTTGCGGGCCTCAAACCTCAAAATGCTTCCCTGAAAATCGATGTCAAAAAAACTAGTACAGAAGCCTACAATGTAATCGGTATAATCGAGGGCCGCGACCAAGCCCTAAAGAACGAGGCAATTGTTATCGGTGCCCACTATGACCATCTCGGTTACGGCGGCCAGGGATCGCTTGCGCCGAATTCCAAAGAGGTGCACAACGGGGCCGATGACAACGCTTCCGGCACTTCGGCACTGATCGAGTTGGCACGGCAGTTTGCGAAGGCCAAATCCAACCGGCGCACGATGATCTTCATCGCATTTGGCGGTGAAGAAGAAGGCTTGCTTGGTTCAAAAGCCTATATAGAGAATCCTGTTTTTCCAATCGCGAACACAATAGCGATGATTAACATGGATATGGTCGGCCGGCTCCGTGACCGCAAGCTGACAGTTGGCGGAATCGGGACCGCAGCACGCTGGGACGCTGTCGTTAGGAACAATAACCGCCGTGTCCCCGACGTTTACACAAAGGACAAGGACAAAAATAAAACTTCGTTCGCATCCGGATCGGAGGAGGTCGAGCTGTTCAAATTGGAGCTCAACCAGGACGGCTTTGGGCCTTCGGACCACTCTTCGTTTTACGCCGCCAGGATCCCGGTCCTGTTCTTCTTCACCGGCACACATTCCGATTACCACAAGCCCTCGGACGACGCGGACAAGATCAACTATACAGGACTCGAGGCTATTACCGGCTTTGTCGGCGATCTCGTAAATATCCTGGACCGTAATCCGACACGACCTGTTTACAAGGTAGCGCAATCCTCGGCTCCGCAGGGCGGCCGCCGTGGTTTTAACGTTTCGCTCGGAACGATTCCTGCCTATGGCGACAGCGATAACACCGGTCTCAAACTCGATGGCGTTCGAACGGACTCGGCGGCCGATAAGGCGGGAATCAAGGGCGGCGACAAGATTACTAAGATCGCCGACAAAGAAATACGGAACATCTCCGACTATATGTTTATGCTCGGCGAAATGAAGGCGGGTGAGAAATACGAAATCGTCGTGATGCGCGGAGAAGAAAAACTGACCTTGACGATCGTTCCCGATCCGAGGCAATAGCCTGGCTTAATTGATAGTGAAAATTGATAATCGTCGTGGTTCAGCAGACGATTTGTCAGGCCGATTTCTCAGCCCAACCAAGAGACAATTCAGCGTCGGGCCGCACATTATCCACTATTCATTATCAATTATCCTTTGATCCCGTTTCCAATGGCCCGGCCGATCCAGTGCCAACCGATATCACGGCGAAGACCCAGGCCCATGCAATAAACAGCAGCTGCATCGGGATTCGAAAGAAAAGATACGAGGGCCCGTCGACCATGCCTCCGAATGGCACCGAGTTCAGGGCTCCCGCGATATTCGCCGGCAGCACGGCCACAAAAAACAAGATCAGCATTCCGCCCGTCAGTCTTGCGGTCTTGTCCCAGAGTAGCCCGAAAACAGCCAAGAGCTCGCAAATACCCGTAAAATACACAAGTTCCCTTTTGTAAGGGATCGTCTCAGGCATCATCGCGACCATCGGTTCGATCGATGTAAAATGGGCGATACCGGCGGCCAATAGAAGCGCAGCGAGCGCGAAACGTCCGGCAAACGACATTGTAAATCGACCGTCAAACGCATACGTATTCAGTAAATAGAAAACGACAAACGTAGTTATCAGAATAATTAGCGGAATCATTGATTTGAACTTGGATCAAAAAGATTTATTATTGAGCGCAATCATATCCGTTTTGAAGTGATGCACAAAGTACCGTTCCAGAAATTTCACGGCTTTGGGAACGACTATATTGTCGTAACCGCAGGCGATCTCGCAGGCGTATCCGATATCGGAGCGTTCACACGTGCGTTGTGTGACCGCAATGCGGGTGCGGGGAGCGACGGTATCGCGATCCTCGAGTCCCTTGAAGGGTCTGACGCGGATTATTCCTGCCGCATCATCAATTCCGATGGCAGCGAGGCGGGGTTTTCCGGTAACGGAACGAGGTGCGCCGTCGCTTTTCTTTACCGCGAAGGCATCTGGGACAAACCCTCGCTAAGGCTCAAAACCAAGAGCGGGGTCAAGAAGTATGAGCTCCTTGAAGCGGCCGGAGACCTGTACTGGTACCTCGCGGAGCTCGGAAAGCCGCTTTTTGAGGCTGCCGATATTCCTTTTCTTGGAAGCGACGCCGCCGGTGATGTGGAATTCGAAGACGGCCAGGTCGTTTTCGAAGACCAGGCTTTTGAAACCTGTATCTTGAATGTCGGGAATCCGGTGTGCGCCGTATTCGTCGACGACTTCGATTTCGAATGGCGCCTTTTGGGAGTTG
This sequence comes from Acidobacteriota bacterium, assembly GCA_029862725.1. Lineage (GTDB taxonomy): Bacteria > Acidobacteriota > Blastocatellia > Pyrinomonadales > Pyrinomonadaceae > Aridibacter. The sequence continues at coordinate 3,028 of JAOTWT010000341.1, forward strand.
AGCTCGAGAATCATCAATGCTTCCCGGAGCGCACGAATGTGGTGTTTGTGAAAGTACTCAATGAGTCTGCGGTTGAGATCCGCATTTGGGAACGAGGCGCTGGCGAAACCCTTTCTTCCGGCACTTGTTCGATTGCGGCTGCGGTTGCTTCTGCGCACACAGCAAGGACCCGCCGCGAAGTCGATGTCCACGCCGAAGGAGGAACGACAAGAGCGGTCTGGCGGGACGACGGGGAGATGCTGATCACGGGAAGTGCACAGTATATCTATTCCGGCGAGTGGCCGGTTGGGGAATTTGATGATGCGAAATAGCATGGTATTAATTTTTATTCTGGTTCTGACGACCTCGACTATCGCCCAGAACCCATATGTTCCAAAGATCTTGCCAATGCGCGAGCGCGCCCGTGTGATCGATCACTGGCTCGCGGAGAGAGTCGAAACGGTCTTGCCGAAAATCATGCGGCGTTCCGGTATCGACATGTGGATCATGATCTCGCGCGAATATAACGAAGATCCGGTTTTGAAGACGTTTCTTCCATCGACGTGGCAGACCGCCAGGCGTCTGACTATCCTCGTCGCCTTCGATCCCGGCGAAGGCAAGAAGCTTGAAACCTACGCGATGGCACGGTACGCCGTCGGAGATGTTTTTAAGAAAGCCTGGGACAAGGAAAAGGAGCCCGATCAGTGGAAGGCTCTCGCCGAGATGATTGTCCAAAAGAACCCAAAAACGATCGGGGTCAATCGTTCACCCGACTTCGCACTCGCCGACGGGGTTTCGTCTTCGCATTACGACCTCCTGGTGGAAGCATTGCCGGTGAACATGAAGAACCGCGTGACAAATGCCCAAAACGTCGCGATCGGCTGGCTCGAAACGCGAACCGAGAGCGAGATGGCCGTTTACCCGCACATCGTTCGGATTGCCAAACAGATTATCTCGGAGGGTTTTTCGGAAAAGGTGATCCAGCCGGGAGTGACGACAACGGATGACGTTGTATGGTGGTACCGCGACCGGATTCGCGAGCTGAAACTGACCACATGGTTTCACCCGTCGGTGTCAATCCAGCGCAAGGATCCCGAGTCTTTCGAACACCTGAGGGCGTTTTCCGACCGTCCCGAGGACCAGGTTATTCTCCCGGGTGATCTGCTTCATGTTGATTTTGGTATCACTTATC
>JAOTWT010000342.1 GCA_029862725.1 Acidobacteriota bacterium
GTACCAATCAATGCGATGTATACGTCGACGTGCGGCGGGCGAACCGAAGACTCCGGAAATATATACGAATTCGACGAACCCTATCTGCGCGGAGTGAATTGTTCACTGGATGGAAAGCACCATTTTGAGCCGTTTTTGATCAAGACAACGCGCGAACCGGCGCTGATCCGATCCGAATCAAACTATCAATTTGTGCGGCTCGCATCCAAATACGCTGTCAACAATTTCCTTATCAGCACGCCGCGGTTCGATGATCAGTATTTCGAAGATCCGCCGACCCAGACCGAATTGACGAGTTGGATGAACCGGGTCGCGGTGAGATTTAACAAACCGTTTCCGACTGTCATGCCGGATTCCGCGTATCCGCTCAAACTTGCGAGGATCCTTCACGGAATCATTTATTCGCCCAACGCCGAAGCAGATGCCGATGCCCTGATGTCGGATTCCGACATTGCCTATCAGCTTTCTTTTCTGGACGCCGGCGAAGTGCCTAAAATCGATCGCGTGATGCTTGCCGAACTGCTTCGCGACGGTTGGTTCTCGATCTACTCGGATCTGACCATCAAGCCAGGAAAGCCCTATTCGAGAGGCAAGATCCTGCACCTCATCGAAAACATTCATAACAAAAAGAAATGGACTTTTGATTTCGAGTCTGGAACGGCGAAACCGACCGAAGATGGTAAATTGATCATCGGGAGCGGCCGTTCCGAAAAGGAAATCCTGATGGAACCGAATCTGTTTCTGTTCCGAAAATTTGGTGATTCCTATTATCAGGTTCGCGAAGCCGCATTAGTTGGCGGCGAAAAGATACGTTACAAAACCAACCCCGCCGGAAAAGTCGTCTATCTCGAGATCGAACCGACCGAATCGACCACCGTCGCCGAGCGCATGTCGCCGTTTACTAACTGGCAGACCCGGCTAACGGCTTCCCAGGTTCGTGCGCGGCTCGCGCGATACGTAAAGGGCATGGGCCAGCTGATCGATGTGAAAATCAAAAAACGAGGGTTCTCGAGGCGGGCGATCGAGCTCGAGATAGTTACCACAAACGGCGTCCACAGCCTGAAGGGCGGAACGATCCGCTCGGCTTTGAGACTTCGCGAGCAATTGTTTGTGATGGACAAAAGATATGGATCCAACGGGCGTGTGACCAGCTTTAGCTTTACCGGCCGCGGATGGGGTCACGGCATCGGGATGTGCCAGTATGGCGCCTATGGTTTTGCAAAAATGGGTGTCAAATATGACAGGATCCTGAAGCATTACTACACAGACATAGAGCTCGTAAAGGCCTATTAGCGCGGTGCGCGCAGCATTTCACTTTCCAGCGGCTAAGCATATGCAATTCTCACGCAATCAGATAATCGGAGCTTATCTCGTCGCCGCAATCATTCTGTTAGTCATTGTCATCCGTTTCCTGGTCTGAACGGGCCTTTTTCTTCAAATGACGGGTATCAAGAACAAAGCGATTTTCGCGATCGTCGGACCGACCGCCTCGGGCAAAACTGCACTGGGCGTGGAGCTAGCACTGAAACTCGGAAATGGCGAGGTCGTTAATTGCGACTCGGTTCAGATTTACAGGAGCATCCAAATTGCTACCGCGAAACCTTCCGACCAGGAGATGAAAGGCGTTCCCCATCATCTTATTTCTTATGTCGACCCTTCGATAAATTACACCGCCGCAAACTGGGCGGAAGATGCCGCAAGGAAGATTGTAGAGATCGAGGCCCGCGGCGGAACCGCGATCCTTGTGGGCGGCACGGGCTTCTATCTGCGTACGTTGAGAAAACCACTCTTTGAAGGTCCTCGTACGGACCCGGGCTTGCGCAAGCGGCTTTCCGAAATTAGAGAGCGAAAGGGTCCCGAGCATTTACACCTGATCCTGCAGCGTGTCGACCCGAAATCGGCAGAGCGACTTTTTCCGCGTGATTATCCAAGGGTACAGAGAGCCCTCGAAGTGTATTTCCAAACCGGGAAGAGACTTTCCGAAGTGCAAAAAAAAAGAAGCGCTCCCCCTGCGTTCGCCGGACGGATCCGGATCTTCGCGCTTAATCCTCCGCGAGAAGAGCTTTATCAGAAAATAAACGCCCGCTCGGCTGCTCATTTTGAAAGCGGTTTGATCGAAGAGGTACGCAGGCTTAGAGAAGAAGGCCTTCGTGACGACACGAACGCCCTGGGAAGTCACGGCTACCGGCGCGCGTGCGAATACCTGCGGGGCGAAAAAACGATCGAGCAAGCCGTCGCGAAGACCCAGCAAGATGTTAGAAACTATGCGAAGCGGCAACTTAGCTGGTTTCGAGGCGAACCGGATATCGCGTGGCTCGAGGGTTTTGGTAACGAAAATCATGTTCGGGAGGCCTTGTTTGCTATGGTCAAAGAAGCGGATCGTAAATTTTTGTAGGCGGGCGTAAATTTGTTATAATTCTGGGGTTACATAAAATTTGCTGGCTATTGAGAACGATCCATTATGGAAAAACATAATCCGCAAAATATTCAGGACGCGTTTCTTAATACCGCAAGGCGCGATAAAAAAACCGTCACTTTTCACCTCATGCAGGGGACGACGCTTTCCGGGCGTATCAGGAGTTTTGACAAGTTCTCCGTCCTGCTCGAAGTCGACGGGACCGATTATCTGCTTTTCAAACACGCAATATCGACAATCACAGTTGAAAGAAACAAAGAAGAAGTTCGGATAAAGTATCTTGGAAGGAAAACTGATAACACTTGAGGGAATTGACGGCAGCGGAAAGTCCACTCAAATGCGGATGCTTGCAGAAGAACTGCGCCTCCGCAAGTTTGACGTAGTCACCACGATGGAACCCGGCGGCACGTCGCTTGGCCGTAGGCTCAGGCAGGCGTTTCTGGAAACGACGGAAAACGTTTCGCCGCGGGCCGAATTGCTTCTTTTCGCGGCGGACCGCGCGCAGCATGTCGACTTTCTGATCAGGCCTTCGCTAAATGAAGGCAAGATTGTGATCTCGGATCGTTTCGCCGACGCAACTTTTGCCTACCAGGGAGCGGGTCGCGGCTTTCCGCCGGAAACGGTGAATGAAGTCATCCTACTCGCGACCGACGGCCTAAAGCCGGATTTGACGATCTTTCTTGACCTGCCCGTTGATAAAGCAATAGGAAGGGCTGGCAACCGTACGGGCAACAACCGTATGGACTCGGAAAACGCAGCGTTCTACGAACGCGTTAGGAATGCGTATCTAGAGATATCGAAGCGGGAACCCGAGAGGTTCAAGGTCTTGCCGGCGGCGGAATCCCGCGAGGCAATTCACTCGCGCGTAGTGGATCTTGTGGTCGGTTTTTTGAGCAAGGAACGAGCGGTGGTATAGCAAACGATGTTTGATTCTTTAAAAGGCAATCGGGCAATCAAGCGTCTTTTAGAGCGTGTGGTGTCGGAAGATAGGGTTCCGCAGGCTTTGATCTTCGCCGGCCGCGAAGGGATCGGGAAGAAACGCTTTGCGCTTGAAATGGCCCGTTACTTTGTCTGCACGGATCGGCTTGACGGGCTTCCCTGCGGTAAATGTCCGGCTTGCGTGAGGTCAAACGACTTCAATCTGCCGACTTCCGGCAAGAAACCGGATTACGAAAAGGTCTACTTTAGCGGTCATCCCGATATCGGGATGATCGTGCCGAACAAAAACACGATTTATGTGAATGCGATCCGGAATTTGGAAGAGGAGGCTCATTATCTTCCCTATGAAGGCCGCGCCCGCGTGTTTATAGTCGACGAAGCCGAAAAGCTGGGTCTCAGTCAGAAGAATGCCGCAAATGCCCTACTCAAGACGCTCGAAGAACCGCCGCCGACTACCCATATCATCCTGATCACATCGAAACCATCGACGATTCTTCAGACGATCCACTCACGCTGCCAGACGATCAGGTTTTCTCCAATCAATGACAGTGAGATAGAAGACCATTTGCTGGAAACCAACGAAATCTCGACCGGCGACGCGCGTCTCAAAGCTCGTGCGGCGAAAGGAAGCATCGCTCGCGCGATTTCGATCGATCTGGAAGATTATCGCCGGCTGAGACTACTCCTGCTTGAATCAATCTCATCTGTGACGGGCGCGACCGGGATCGCGGCAGCCCTAAAAGTATCCGAAGAATTGACCGGGCCCAAAGAATCACCCAATTTCGAAGAGAACCTCGAAATCCTCCAGACTCTCGTGAGGGATCTACTTATGAT
>JAOTWT010000343.1 GCA_029862725.1 Acidobacteriota bacterium
GTTTCATGAATGGAGACTTTTTCGAACGCCGCTGCAAAACTCTCCCGGTCGTTTCCTGTTGCACCGTTTCCAAGTGCTGCGAAGTAATCCGTTATCCCGGTAAGACTGAATGCCAGTTCGTAACTTGGATTACCCGGCTCCAGTTTCCGCGGCACATCTTTCTTACCGTGGAAATAGTGGTAGAGATTGTCGAGTTCGAGAAGTTGTTCATATTGCCCGTACATCACCGCGAAATGCGGGCCGTAGGTCTTGTATGTACTAAACACCAGGAAATCGACATCGAGTTCGAGGACATCGATCAAACGGTGCGGAGCAAACGCTACGGAGTCCACGCAAATGCGCGCCCCCCGTTCGTGTATAAAGCGCGCATACTCGGCGATAGGATTGATTGTTCCGATTATGTTTGAAACATGTGTCACCGCGACGAGTTTGGTCCGGTCCGTCATCAATTCTTCAAGATCGCTGAGGTCGAGTTCGAACGAATCCTTATTCAGCTCCCATGTTTTTATAACAACACCATCTTTCGCGAGGCGCAGCCAGGGGCCGATATTCGATTCGTGATCCGAATTTGTGACGATAATTTCATCGCCTGGTTGGAGTTGGGGTCTAAGTGCCTGCGAAAGATTATTGAGTGCGACGGTCGTTGAAGGAGCGAAGACGATTTCCTCGGGCCGCCTGGCGTTGATGAAACGGGCCATCGCCTCGCGTCCGGCAAGCAGCGCGGCAGATGTCTTCAGGGAAGTTTCATAAGTTCCGCCGGTTTGGACATTACGGTTGATCAGGAAATCGTTCAATTTTCCGACAACGCCCTTCAGGATCTGCGATCCACCGGCATTGTCGAAATAGGCCCAGCCATTGTCGAGACCTGGAAAATTAGAACGGACAAATTCGATGTCGAGATGATTGAGATTGCTCAAGATGGACCTAAAAATGGATAGTTGATAATTGAAAACCGGTAATTTGTTCTTCCGTCGTTCCGATATCATGACCGACGGCTGACGGCTCCGTCATTAGTCAATTATCCACTATCCACTCCGAAAGACTATCCCGCTGGATAACCTTCAACTGCCATGATTTCCGCCATCTGCGCGAGATGACGGCAAAAGTGTCGAGCAATTAATTTCGGCAACTTGACCGGCGCAGATTTGATAACGATCGCCAGACGCAACAAAACCGCGAGAGATCGTGCCAGGTGTTTGGCGGCAGTCTAACGCGGTTTCGTATTTCCCCGGCGAACCGGACTGATTAATAGAACCTTTTAATAAACGACATCGAGCTCGTTGTAGAGAACTTCCCCGTCGCTCGCAGCGATCTGGACTTCGTAGAGCTTCTTTTTCGCGTCACGGATCTTGAAGACATAGCAGAAAAGTTTTCCATGCTCATCTTCCAGCGTGAATTCCTCCTCAACGGTGCCCACCCTTTTCTTGAGAGCCAATTCCCTGGCTTTCTCCAAGGTCAGCTCGGCCGATTGCCCGGCAACCGTGTTTGAAGCTTGAGGGGCCGCAGTTTGAGCCGAAACGGCAATCGAACCAACAACAACGAGAACAAAAACCAATACAACCAACGCAATTTTTTTCATCAACCCATTCCTCTTTTTTCAAATAATCGACCTGGCGTTCACCGAGTCAGGCGAGACGATACACCTAGTTAGATAAATACAAGATAAATTCTGCTGCGAAAGATTGATTTTTCGGTAACAGGAACCCGGTTACCGACTCATTACTTTATAAACTCTGCCAACTTCGCAGACTTTGTTAATTTCAAGATTGGTGGAGTTGGCGGGAATCGAACCCGCATCCAAAGTTTGCGACCAGTGAACTCTACACGTTTAGTCGTTTCACTCAAGTTTCGCCCGTTATTAGTGTCTGAATGGACAAGGCCTCAAAAGAGACTTAAAGGGTAGACCCAAATCTGATAAGTCCGCGGGAAGAAAAAGGCCGGAAGCAGCGTTTAAGCTGTTGCCGGCACGAGCTATTGAGGCGTTCTTTCTTGCAAGTCTGAAATCAGTCGTCTCCAGTCTTCCCGTTCGGGGATGCCGGGTTTTCGTTTGCCGAAGAACAGCGCGATATCCTTATCCGACTTATTGAAAAGCTCAAGACTTGTAACTACTCCATCTGCAGTGGGTTTGCGGACCAAAAATGCCGAACGCACTTCATCCTGATTGATGTGCAGATTAAAGCTTTCGTCCATCACATTGAACCAACCTCTCGCTTCCAACACATTTTCGACTTCGCCCGTGTGGATCTGGATGATCCCGTCATTACCAACAAAAACCATTACTGGGATCTTTCGGTCACGGGCTTTTTCCAAAAGCCATTTAAAACTTTCTGCCGGAACTTCTTTGGAATACTCTTCATCGGCGAGCCGCAACGCCTGTTTTCGACCGACCTTGAATTTTCCGAGCATTGGAAAGAAGTCGTGTGTATCTTTCATTTCCTTCCATGCTTTCCTCATTCCTTCAACATCAATTTCTGAATCCGGCAGATCCGGTTTCTTTTTAGGTTTCGCTATGATTTCCATCGCGGGAATCTGTCCATCCATTTTGAATTTCTGAACCAAGAGCTCGTACGCTGACAAATCGCTCTCATCCGTCAGATAGATCTTATGAACGGCGGTGCCGTCTTTGTCGAAGAATTGTAGGCTTCTTAGAGTGCCCCTTTGATTCTCGACGGTCGCCGCGAAACCGTGATGCCAGCACTTTGTAAATATCCTGAGGTCGATATCCGGGTTCACAAAGAGGGCCATTCCGTGGGGCAAGTCCGTTTGCGCATTCTCATACACGCCTTTTCTCTCGTGAACGATTTCGTCATTTCTGGTCAACGCCATAACGCGGCCAAGAGTATGGAGTTCATGAAGCAGGCCCTTAAAATCTTTGTTGAGCCTGACGTCATTTTCGCCGATGCCGGTCGCCAGAAGTTCGACTTCGCTGACGTTCAGTCTCCCGGCTGCATCTCTAATGCGAACTTTTGGATATTCTTTTTTCAACCTGAGATAACGCTCTTTCAAATTATCGTTCATCGTAATTTACCCGTACCAATCTCGATATCCCGTAATTCCGATTAAACCCGGATTCCAAACTGGAGAAAAAGAAACAAGCCGGCAACAGCATTCAAACTGTTACCGACTCGTAACTTTATAAACTCTGCCAACTTCGCAGACTTTGTTAACTTCAAGATTGGTGGAGGCGGCGGGAATCGAACCCGCATCCAAAGGTTGCGACCAGTGAACTCTACACGTTTAGTCGTTTCACTCAAGTTTCGCCTGTTATGAGTGTGTGAATCGACAAGACCTCACAACAGACTAACCCGACTAACATTTCGCTCACGCACGCAGGTGGTGCGCGTGAACTAGCTTGAACTGTTTTATGCCCGTTTGACGCGCTTCAAGCGAACTTGCCAGCGGACATCACTGTAGCTAACTTACGTTAGGCAGCGAGAGCTAATTCTTGATTAGAGTTAGCGTTTGTTTTCCTTTCAGCATTTTTAACGGGCTACCAAAAGAACGCCCGACGTGCATCCAAAGATCTATACAAGCCCCTGTCGAAGCCTGTCGCCCCCAAAAAGGAACATTTTAGTATAGCGGTTATGGTACCGAAACACCATGATTTTGATGCGAATCGCAGCCCATGCGTTCGCCCATCTGATTCGGGGATTGCCCGATATGGAGTGCCAAGCACGGGTCCAAACCAAAACCAACCGGATCTTCGAAAATCAACATTTGCCTTACTGATCGTTGATCAATGATAATTGACAAATGAATCGGCTCCCGTAGCTCAGCTGCACAGAGCGCCCGCCTCCGGAGCGGGAGGTCGCAGGTTGAAGTCCTGCCGGGAGCGCCAGATCATTTATCAAATATCATTTTCCATTGAGTTCACTCTGAAAAAGTCATTTACGCTTATAATCTCGGTTTTACATGCATTTTCAGCTTTGTCTGAATTCAACAAAGCGCCAGAGGTGCGGCAAAGCGGAACCTTGGGGTACGGCTGGAAGGGACGTTTAGCCCTGAAAGGGCGAAACCGTAAAGGGATTATATGGAATGTTGTTGCCGCCTTTTCAGGGGTCAAATTTTGTTTTTGATTGATCCAGTTGCTCGCCCTTCGGGCTTTTAGCTGGCAAAGTTCCGGTCACGCCTTCGGCGTTCTGAAGTAACAGGTATGCACTAAGACTTTCTGTGACTGGCACCAAA
>JAOTWT010000012.1 GCA_029862725.1 Acidobacteriota bacterium
CCGTTCCCTTATGTTTTGGAGAATCATATGTCTTTACATTTGCCGGTTATCATTTATCATTTACCAACGCGCAAACAACGCTGTGCTTTTCCATCAGGCATCATATGTTCGAAGGCCGAATTGAAAGAACCCGAATCCGGAAAGTCGCATCAAAAGGGCGCCGTCGAGATAAATGGTATTGCGACTAGATCATAAATGAAAAACAACAAATGAAAAAACAGATTGTTAAGAAAAGAAGAGAGAAGAAGGCGGCGAAAGGCCGTATGAAGAACTTTATGATGTTTCTTCCGAATATGGTCAGGCTTTGCGGAGGACTGTTGATGGATGCGCGTGTTCCGGTCACAGAGAAAGCCCTTTTTGCGGCCGCGATCGTTTACGCTATTTCGCCACTTGACCTGATTCCCGATATTTTTCCTTTTATCGGACAGATCGACGATCTTTATTTGATTTCTCTTACCCTTTTGCGTCTGCTCAATTACACGGATGAAGAGATCGTTCGCGAACACTGGAAGGGCGGCGGCGATATCATTCCCCTTGCATCTTCAATTGCCAACTTAGCACCAAAGATCCTCCCGCAGCGCGTCTCGCGGGTTTTGTCATCGCGGATCGAACTAGGTTCGGCCGGCAAGATCGTTGATTCGGTCAAAAACAGGAAGGCGCGGATCCTGGTCGAGGTGCCGGAAGAAAAGATTGAGATTGACGCCGCATCGAACCTATCCAATTGATCGACGCTAATCACCAATTACCAACTACCAATAAGATTGTTTGCTTCATCCAAGCAGATCCAGGTTAGGATCGCAGATTGATCTAGGATAATTTATTTGATGATTGACCGGTGATAACTGACAGATGAAAATAGTCTCCGGCGGACAAACAGGCGCCGATCGCGCTGCCCTCGATTTCGCGATCGCACATGGTATTGAATATGGCGGGTGGATTCCAAAGGGAAGGCGAGCAGAAGACGGGCCGATACCGCTCCGATACTCAAAACTTCGCGAGACTATAACCTCCGCATATCCCGAAAGAACACGAAAGAACGTCGAAGATTCGGATGCCACGCTGATAATTTCTCATGGCGAACTCTCGGGAGGTTCATTGCTCACAAAGAGAATCGCCTTTGCGGCAGAATGCCCGTGCCTGCATCTCGATCTTCTCGCGAATGATTTTGAGACCGCGAGTAGAATTCTGAAGAGCTGGATCGAACGCAACACGGTCAATGTAATCAATGTTGCCGGTCCGCGCGCTTCCGCCGACCCTGAAATATACGAAGCAACCTGTCACTTATTGACATTGGTTTTTGATTGAATATTCTGTTCGTGGGCTTTCGTCTCCTGCTCACAAATAATGGATCTCAACCAAAACAATCGCCTGGCGACCTTCTTTCCGTTTATTCACAGGCTGAAGAACTATAGCTTCGCTACCTTGTCAAAGGACTTTGCGGCGGGCCTCACGGTTTCGGTCGTATTGATACCTCAGGTGATGGCGTACGCAATATTGGCGGGCCTGCCACCCGTTCATGGCCTCTACGCCGCATTCCTGGGGACCGCGGTCGCAGCCCTTTGGGGCAGCAACAGCCAGCTCTCGACGGGTCCCGTAGCGCTGGTTTCCTTTCTTGTCCTGACAGCCCTTGTACCGCTCGCAAAACCTGAAAGCCCGGAGTATGTCTTCCTGGCAGTTGCGCTTGCACTGCTGATCGGGATCATCCAACTCGCGATGGGAGTGTTCAAGCTCGGTTTTATCATGAACTTCATCTCCCACAGCGTGATCGCGGGTTTTACGACCGCCGCTGCGGTGATCATCGCAACCACCCAGGTGCCCGGGCTATTTGGTTTTTCGGTCACAAAACATGAGATCGTAATACTCGACATCTATGAGATTCTGTATGCGATTCCGGAAACACACTTCCTGACCTTGTCGATCGGCCTGATCAGTGTGGCGTCGATCATCCTCGCCAAGAGGTATATTTCGAAGGCGTTTCCCGCGGCGCTTATCGTTATGAGCCTGGGAGTCACAATCGCGTATTTTCTTGATTTCGAGCAACAGGGCGTTAAGTTGATCGGCGATATCAACGCAAGCCTTAGCCTTCCAAGCTTACCTAGTGTCCAAGCCGGACATTTGATCGCGCTCTTTCCAAGCGCTTTGATAATTTCAATCGTGGGTTTTCTTGAGGCCTATGCGATTTCGAAATCGATCTCGGCGAAAACGAAAGAGAAAACCGATGTAAACCAGGAGCTCATCGGGCAGGGACTTGGAAATCTCGTCTCGAGTTTTTTCCGCGGCTATCCGATTGCCGGTTCGTTTTCGCGGACCGCCGTAAATTTTACGGCAGGTGCGGCAACCGAGATCTCATCTGTCTTTGTATCCTTGATAGTGCTCATAACGATTCTTTTCTTTACCCCGATGCTGTACTATCTGCCGCGCGCAATTCTCAGCGCGATCGTAATCGCCGCGCTCGTCGATCTCATCGAATTCAGCAAGTTCCGGGAGACCTTCAGACTTTCTGGCACGGACGGGATCGTGATCACGATCACATTCATCTTTGCGTTTATCTCGCAGCCCGACTATGCGATTTTCATCGGTATTTTAGTATCCCTGATACTCTTCTTGAGAAAAACGATCGCGGCCAAGGTATACGCGCTCGTCTTTTACTTCGAAGAGGAAAGATTCAGGCGTCTGAATGACACGAATAAGATAAAAGACTTTCCAAATCTCCTGCTTCTCAGAATCGATATGTCCGTGTTTTTTGCGAACGCTCACAATATAGTGGAACAGATCGAAACTCTCGTTAATGAAAAAGGCCCGGCTCTGGAATCGGTCTGCATCAATTTTTCCGGCGTTAACTACGTGGATGTCAGCGCGTGTGAAGTGCTTGGCGAACTGTTTGATGAACTCGATGCCAAAAATATTCGGATCTTTACGATGTACCGGAAAGAACAGGTTCGCGAGATAATGAAGAAATCCGGTCTCGAAGACAAGCTGACAATGCTCAAAGACATCAAGGGCTTTAAGAAGCAGTTCATTATTCAGAAGAACATCAACATTCAATAGCGCCTCCATATCCTCATTCCGACTATATGAGCAAACGCCGGATAGAAACCATTTTCCCATTCCTGGCTTGGCTGAAGGGCTATTCGACAAAAGACCTGAGCAAAGACTTTCTGGCCGGGCTTACCGTTGTAATTGTCCTCATCCCGCAAGTCATGGCTTACGCGTCGCTTGCCGGTATGCCACCCGTACACGGACTCTACGCGGCCTTTTTGGGTACCGCGGCGGCGGCTTTATGGGGAAGCAGCCGGCATCTTTCCACCGGTCCCGCGGCGGTTGTCTCGTTTCTGGTCCTGACCGCACTTATCCCTCTGGCCAAGCCCGAGAGCGCGGAATTTGTCACCCTCGCGATAATACTCGCTTTGATGGTGGGCATTTTTCAGATTTTGATGGGAGTCTTCAGGCTCGGGTTCCTGATGAACTTTGTCTCGCATAGCGTGATCGGCGGATTTACAACCGCGGCCGCGATCATAATTGCCGCTACCCAGATCCCCGCGCTGTTTGGTTTTTCGATCGAACAACACGAGATTGTTCTTCAGAATTTTTTCGAGATCGTCCGCTCGCTTCCCTCGACGCATTTGCTTTCGGCCGCGATCGGCCTCGTTTCGGTGGCGATAATTATCGTGTCGAAACGTTTCATTTCAAAGGCGTTTCCGAGCGGGTTGATCGTAATGGCGGGCGGAATAGTGCTTTCCTACACACTCGGGTTGGAAGCTGATGGTGTCGCTGTAATAGGAAGCATCGACGCCGCTTTAAGCATGCCATCAGTTCCGTATGTATCATCGGCGCAGTTCCTGGCATTGATTCCTAACGCACTGATCATCGCCGTCATAGGATTCCTAGAGGGATTTGCGATCTCGAAGTCGATCAGCGAGAAATCGAAACAAAAGATCGCCGTTAATCAGGAACTGATCGGACAGGGAATAGGCAACATTGCTTCGAGCCTCTTCAGGGGCTATCCGATTGCCGGTTCGTTTTCAAGGACCGCCGTGAATTATGCGGCCGGAGCGGTGACCGGTCTTTCGTCGGTATTCGCGTCGATTTTCGTATTGCTCACGATCCTTTTGTTTACGCAGTATCTTTATTATCTGCCGAAGACGATTCTGAGCGCGATCGTTATTGCGGCGCTTGTCGACCTAATCGAGTTCAGCAAGTTTCGACAGACCTTCAACCTGTCCGGGACCGACGGTATCGTCATCACGACGACTTTTGTAATTGCGTTTCTTTCAAAACCGGATACCGCGATCTTCATAGGCATCGCGACTTCTCTGATCCTGTTTCTGAGAAAGACGATCGCCGTTAAGGTGGTGCCGATTTACTTTGATTTTCAGAATGAGCGATTTGAAAAAATTGAAATGTACGGCGGACCCCGGGACTTCCCGAATCTTCTTATGCTGCAGGTAGATATGTCGATCTACTTTGGAAACGTCTATGGGATCCGGGACCAGATACTCGATCTAGTTGCCATGAAAGGGCCTCAACTGGAGCACGTCGTAATCAGTTTTGGGAGCGTCAACTACTTTGATGTCAGTGCCTGTGAGGTATTCGCCGAGCTGTTCGAAGATCTCGACAAGAAGGGCCTCAAAGTCTACACGATGTACCGCAAACACCAGGTTGAGGAGATTTTCCGCAACTCGGGGCTTGAGGATAAAACGATCCGTCTGCGGGACATCAAGGGCTTCAAAAAAGAGTTCATTATCCAGCGGAATCCAGGCTTTCAGCCTTGATCAGGCGCCCGATATGTTTGCTTCGGACTTTGCTTTTTCCCAAAGGCCGTCCATTTCAGAAAGGTCGGCATCCTCAAGAGTCTTCCCTTTCCTTTTCAGGCTTTCTTCGACATACCTGAATCGACTGCGAAACTTCCGGTTTGTTTTTTTCAGTGCGTCTTCTGGTTCGATCCCCAGTTTTCTGGCGAGGTTTACAACGACGAAAAGGAGGTCGCCAATCTCCTCGCGCTGACGCTCCGACGAATCACCTTCAATCGCTTCTTTTAGTTCCGAGACTTCCTCATCAAGCTTATCGAAAATCTGTGCGGTGTTTTCCCAATCAAAACCGGTCTTGGCGGCCTTCTTGCTTATTTTGTTTCCCTCTATCAATGCGGGAAACGCGACCGGCACTTCGTCGAGTATAGAATCTCCGCCCTTGGGACCCGAACCCCGCATCTTGCGTTCGTCCTTCTTTAGCTCGTCCCAGTTGTCCAAGACATCGTCCGCGGTTTCCAGTTTCTTATCCTTAAACACATGCGGATGACGTAATATGAGTTTTGTCCGGACACTCTCGGCGACATCGTCGATCGTAAAATCTCCCTTTTCGGCGGCGATTGTCGAATGAAACACTACCTGGAGCAACACATCACCGAGTTCTTCTCTTAGATTTTGGGTGTCTCCCGTCTCCGCGGTTTCCTGGATCGCATCATAAGCCTCGTAACACTCCTCGAGGAGATATTCACCCAGCGACTCATAGGTCTGCTCGCGGTCCCACGGGCAGCCGCCGGGTGCTCTCAGGCGGGCCATTACTTTTACAAGCTCTTCAAATTCTTTGGACATAAATAAATTGGTTGACAGGTGACAAACTGTCAGCGGTTTGCGCGCAGTTCGCAAGCTTCTAGTGCGTAATAGTGCGACAGAGCGCTGAAAGCGCGTACCTGGCTTGCCAGTTGCGAACCCTTAAACCACCTTTAGCTTATTCTCGACCCCTTTGAATGAAAAGTAACGTTTCGCCGTCGATACGTCCCGTGCAATCTGCGACTTGAGTTCTTCAATACCCGAGAATTTTCGCTCGTTTCGGATCCTGTGCAGAAACCTGACGCGCAGGACCTTGCCATAAAGATCGCCTTCAAAATCAAAAACATACGTCTCGATCGATGGTTCGGTTTCGTCCTCAAAGGTGGGACGCACCCCGATATTGGTCACTCCTTTCCGCCACACGCCGTCGATGAGCGTCGCCGTGGCGTACACGCCGTATTTCGGAACAACACGATTCTGAGGCTTGAGATTCGCAGTCGGAAATCCGATGGTGTGTCCGCGGCGGTCCCCGCGGATAACCGCGCCTTCGATTCCATAAGGCCGCCCGAGCATTCCTCTGACGAGATTAACACGGCCGTCCGCAAGCATCTGCCTAATCCGCGAAGAGGAGATCCGGCGGCCCCGCAATCGCACCTCGTCGACCTCTTCGGCAACAAAACCAAGTTCTTTGCTCATCCGTTTGAGGAGTTCGATATTCCCGCCGCGGTTTCTACCAAATGCAAACCCGTGCCCGAGGTAGACTTCCTTCGCGCCAAGCCGTTCGTAAATGATCTCCCGCAGGAATAATTCCGCGTCCTGCGAAGCGAAGGTCTTATCGAACCTGATTACGATGGCCTGCTCCAAACCGAGTATTTCGAAATTGGCGAGTCTCTGATCGAGCGTCTGCAGCAACGGCGGCGCGTTTTCCGGATGCAACACGGCACGCGGGTGGGGGTCGAATGTAATCGCCGTCGGAACTGCCGAAATCGCCGATCCGCGTTCGACGACTGTCTTCATGATCTTTTGATGTCCCAGATGCAGACCGTCGAACACGCCAAGGGTAAGGACCGTCGGGCCCTTTATGTTGGCGTTTTCTGTTCCGTGAAAAATCTGCATGAGAAGTTGGCAAGGCCTTAAAAGTCAGCAAAGATGCCGAAGCCCGATTATCATAGCGATGTCCCTGCGATTCCTAACCAGAGTTTTAAATGTCCAATTACAAACTTCGTCAACTTTTGATTCTTTGGCAACATTGCAAACCATCTTATCCTTCAACCACAAGCCCGTCATAACCCAACTCGACATTATCCGGAAGCAATTTGCTTTCGCGTTCGTGCAGGATATCGTGATTCAAATGGGTAAGAAATGCACGATTCGGACGCAGAATCTCGATGTAACCTAGGGCTTCTTCGAGACAGAGATGAGTGGAATGCGGTTTCAAACGGACGCAGTCGAGGACCAGTACGTCCAGATCCCGCAAGCCTTCGAGCGACTCTACGGGAATTGTTTTAAGATCGGTCGCATATGCAAAATCGTTGAAACGATAAGCGATCACCGGCAATTTTCCATGGATGACCTCAAGCGGTGTGATCTCAAGGTCTTTTCCGATCATGAATGCCGCGTCATGAACGACCGTGTGCGGTACAAGCTGCGGCAGGCCCCCTCCGAAATGACTAGGTTGAAAGATGTATTGGAAGATACGTCTCAGGTCCTTCCACGCCGGTTCGTTGGCGTAAACGCCTATTGCACCGTGACGGAAGTTCAACGGGCGTATGTCATCGAGTCCAAAGACGTGGTCGACATGACAGTGAGTTATCAAGACCGCGTCCAGATACTTGATATCGGCACGCAGCGCCTGCTGGCGAAAATCGATCGAGGTGTCTACCAGAATTGACTTGCCCGCATGTTCGATGAGTACCGAAACACGCAGCCGTTTGTCCCTCGGGTCAATGGAAACACAGGTTTCGCATTCGCAGCCGATTGATGGAACTCCGGTCGATGTGCCGGTACCGAGGAAGGTCAGACGCATATCTTTAAGTTTAGAGAGTTTCCAAAGTTTTCAAAGTCTGCAGAGTCAGCAAATTCGACAAGTTTCTCTAAAAACCTCAAGCTTATTTAATAAAAGAGCTGGCGCCAAACTAGTTCCTGCGAAGATAACGCGCGAATGAAAGCGTCATTTTCGATATTTCGGCCAGATCGCTATAAATCTTTTTGAAATAATCACTCCCGATATAGTTCAGATCCAATGCAACATACAAAAGAGCCTGCACCTCGTGACAGGATCCACGAGCAATGTTGAGGTGATTTGCAAACTCTTTATTCGTTCTTCGGCCGTGTCCCTCTGCAATATTTGCCATCATCGAGACACTCGCGCGTTTCATTTGTTTTTGAAGCTCAAAATCGGTCCTGAATTCGCCGATTTTCGAGATTTCGTAAATTGCCTTTGTGACCATCCTGGCTTTTTGCCAGGCTTTAATTTCTTCAAAGGTCTTAATAGTAGCCATGGTGAGGTGCTCCTATGTTTGAATTGTCTTTATGGGTCTTTGTGATTGAAAGTACAATAACTGCAGCTTGGACAGACCCCGTAAGAACTAATGCGGCAAACTTTGCCAACGTTGAGTACTTTTTCCAAACTTATGCTCCTACCCCCCGAGGATGTCTTTCGAAGAAAATTTCTTGGCTGCCTGCGCTTTGAGCTTTTCTTCAGTGGCGCGGCTAAGCGCAACGTACTGCATTTGGAGGTCAGACAGAATACTGGTCAGCAGAGAGTCTTCGCGCGCGCTCAGGTTTCCCTTGGTTTTTTTACGCAGCATCAAGAGCACGTCGATCCAGTACTTCCCGGTATCGAGATCCGTTGCCTTTTGTCCCGTAACCGGGTGGGGAATCGCGCCAAGGGCTGCGGCGGCGTTTGTAACCAGTGTCGAAAGAAAGTTTATAAAACTCGCCGGATCCTTTTCATCGGCCTCGGCTTGTGCCGGGCTCTCGTCCACGGTCTCGTTTGCTTCCTCAGCCTGCAAACTGCCCGGGTCCTGGATGACTCCGGAAGCAGCGGCATCGGAGGCATTCGCTTCCGGTTCCCGCTCCGGTTTCGGCTCATCTTTTTCTAAAACGACACCCTCACGTAAGCTTCCGTCTTCATTGAATTTACGCTTATCCGTTACTTTTAGGGCCGATTCTTCTTCGTTGCTGGGATCATCTGTTCCGATCATTTGATTTTAACTCTCTTTCTTGTTTTCGCTCTTGCGATTTTAACATTTTAGCGGCGCTACACCGAAACGCGCCACAATTATTGCCCGACACGAATGTGTATTTAAAGCCTGTGTTACGGAAACCCCGCTGTTATGCAAAAAAGACCGACCGGCGGCTCTGCCTCGTGCGTTGGAATATCAGAGCTTCAGACCGGACCAAAAACCGAGCCATCACGCGTAGTACCAGGAATCCCTTATTTGAAATTCTATCGAATCCAAAACGTCCCAGCCGTCGTATCAAATACCAGCGTGTCTTTTTGCTTGTGAAAAAAGGTGCAAACATGGGGGGCGTTTTCGTATCGAAATGCTAGACTGGTCATAATGAGCGAAAAAGAGATTACGACAATCGATTCACCGATAATAGACGTTAAGGCCGTTGCCGTGAACGGTAACGGGGCTCTTGTGTCTTCCAAGACGCCTCCTCTACTTCACAGTGTTGCGAACAAGGATCTCATCGCGAAGGAAAAAGAGCTCCTAAGAACCGAGGAAGGTGTAGAGCGCAACTACCGGGGAATTCGCGGATGGTTTCGGTTTGGAAAGGTCGCACGCGTAATCGGTATGCTGACGCTGTATCTATACCTCGACCAGTACGACATTCATCGCAAGCAACATCTGAAAATTAAGAAAACGCGTCGGAAAGCAGCCCGAAATCTGGGCTGGCTGGCTGTCGCCGGAGAAGGCTGGTACGCGGTCAAGCTCTGGGTGTTTCACGTTTTCTTGCTGTTTCTTCGCAAGATCTTTGTCGGAAGTGAAATAAACAAAGACCTGAGACAGGAAAAACAGGCGGTTTGGCTCAAGGAATCGATTATTACGCTCGGCCCGACGTTTATTAAGATCGGACAGTCACTCGGTATGCGGGCCGATCTTTTGCCGCTTCCGTTTGTAAAGGAACTGGGGACCCTGGTCGATGATGTTCCGGCGTTTCCCAACGAGATCGCTTTTGCACGGATCGAAATGGAACTCGGGAGACCAATTTCCGAGGTGTATCGTGAGTTTGAATACGAACCGGTTGCGGCGGCCTCGCTCGGTCAGGTATACCGGGCGTTTCTGCATACCGGCGAGGAAGTCGCTGTCAAGGTCCAGCGGCCAAACCTCGCAGGGATCATCGGCGGCGATATCGAGATCATGCAGAAGATCGCGAAGTTTGCAGGACGATTTCCGGCATTGAATAGAAACGCCGATTGGGAGGGAATGCTGCGTGAGTTTGATCAGACTATCCATGAAGAGATGGATTACGCGGCGGAAGGACGTAACGCCGAGCGTTTTAGCGAGAGTTTTGCGGCCTGGAGCAACATACATGTTCCTTCGATCCACTGGGAATCGACAACTTCGAAAGTGATGACGATGGAGTTTATCCACGGCACGAAGGTGACCGACATCGAGGGACTCGTCGCGCGTGGGGTTTCGCCCGAGAAGGTCAACCGGCTTCTTATTCGCACTTATCTCAAACAACTTCTCGAGGACGGGTTTTTTCATGCCGATCCGCATCCCGGCAACCTGCTTGTGATGCCCGATGGCCGGCTCGCGTTTTTTGATTTCGGAATGGTCGGCCGGATCACCCCGAAACTCCAGTCACAAATGATCGACGCATTCTTCCATGTCGTCGCGAAGGATCCCGATTCCATCGCGCAGGACCTTATCGATCTCGAATTTCTAAAACCCGGTGCCGACGAAGAGTCCGTCAGAGAGGTCGTCCGGCGAATGTTCAAGTTTCACCTCGATTTGAAACTGAAGGACGTGAACTTCAAGGAACTGACCTATGATCTCGCCGAGGTGATGTACGACTACCCGTTCCGTCTGCCTTCGAATTTTACATACATCATGCGGGCTCTTATGACGCTCGAGGGCATCGGTATGGTCACGGATCCGGAATTTAACTTCTTTGAGACCGCAAAGCCCTATGCCAAGGAATTCATGCTCCGCCGCGAGGGCAAGGACCTGCGAAACATGTTTGTCGACAAACTTCTCGGCAATGACGGGGAGGAAATAGACTGGAACCGCACATGGAAACTCGCCAAGATGGCCGCCAAGACTGTGTTTAATCGCAAATAGTCCCGCGAAACACGCGAAAAGAAGCGAAAAAGACGTGCCCGCGAAACACGCGAAGAGAAGCGAAACAGACGTGCCCGCGAAACACGCGAAGAGACGCGAAAAATGGGATGGGCAAAGAACCGGACTCTCCTTCCGACGCTTTGAGATTCTTTGGATCTCAAACTATCTTGGTGAAGTAACCTCTCAGAAGCGAATAAGATTTAAGAGAAAGTGTCAAAACACCCCTTTTTTTGCGTCTTTTCGCGTGTTTCGCGGGCGAATCCTTTCTGAGATATAATTCGCGTTTATTATGAAATTGCCGGCCGTTTTGATCATACTGCTTTCCGCGTCCGTTTTTGCTATGGGTAAATCCGCTAACATCAAGTACATAGAGACTGACTTTGAGATAAGCGATCTCGAAAATGCAGCCTGGGACGCGGCGGATACGATAAAGATAAAGTCATACTGGTCTGGCCAGCGCGCGCCCAAGAAACGCCGGTTTACGGCGAAAATGCTCTGGTCGGAATCGGCACTCTATGTAAGGTTCGATGCGAACCAGGGCGAACCCCTTGTTATCAGCGAAAAGCCCGACCTGACAAAAAAGACACGTGGTCTCTGGGACCGCGATGTCTGTGAACTGTTCATATCGCCTTTTAGAGATGATGCGCGGAAGTATTTCGAGTTCGAGGTCGCGCCGACGGGTGAATGGATAGACCTTGGCATCTACCAGGGGCCCGAAAAGCGCGACACCGACTGGGACTACGCTTCGGGCATGACGACCGCCGCCAAGATCGAATACGACCTTGTGGTGATGGCGTTCCGTGTCGAATGGACGGCGTTTGGCAGTAAACCGGCTGCGGGCGACGTCTGGAAGGGAAACCTGCTCCGTGCGGTCGGGAAAGGCGAGAACAGGGGGTATCTTGCGTGGTCCGCGACACGCACTGAAGTTCCCAATTTTCACGTGCCGGAGAGATTCGGCGAGTTCTTTTTTGTAAGAGATTAATCCGCAAGGGACAACCTCTTGCCGGAGCGCGGACGGCTCGTCCGCACGGTCGCCCGCGACCGCTAAGTTTTATCCACGAAGGGCACGAAGATCTTGAAGAATGCATCAAACGCAATTCGCGGTTTTCCCGTAGCCTTCTTATAAACATTGCGTTTAATTAACAATCGAAGAATCGGCGCCTGCCGGTACGATCCAGATTCGGACACGGAGCTCATCCTCGATACCGCCGTTAACCAGGACAAAAGAATCGGGTCCATTTTCACCGTCGCGATAGGTAATTAAATCACGAACCGCCCTCTCGAATTCTGCCACTTTCTTTTCCGGACCGTACGAGACCCAATAAAGCGAGGCAGTGGGGTCGGAACGCAACTCCTCGAGCGCTTTTTCAATGCGAAACTGCAGCTCGTCCGCAGGGAGTTCGCCAAATTCGTTAATAAGAAATGGTTTGACTTGAGCTTCACAGATAATCAATGAGTCACTCGCCGTCCGATCGCACTCACCCAGCCCTGTCACTTCCGCTACGGCCTGAATTGAAGTCCCCGGCTTTACTTTGGCAACCTCGATCGCGAGCGTGCCCTGTCCCGATACGATTTTTCCGTTGTCTACGGTCCATTTGATCGTATAGGTAGATGCATCGACCGAAGGTGTGAATTTGGCTTCAAACCTGTACGGTTCATTCATAGTCAACACCGCAGATGGGCCTGTGACGGCAAAGTCGCTGCAATCGGCACTGGTCTGCCCATATAAGGCAAAGGGCAGCGTCAAGAGAACGAACAGCATTGAAAGAACTCTGCACATAGTGTTCGAATTCTAGTTCAATTGTCGTTTATGGGGCAATATTTTTGGAAACGGACCTCCAGTTCCGCACGGTCTCCCGCGACCGAAGAATAATCCCGAGCACTTTCGTTTAGAGCAGTGCTTGCACTGCCGCGCCGTGCGGAGCACGACGAAACGAATTGAAAGAATGAATTTATCGGGCTTGCCCGATCGACAACGCGAAGCGTTGCTCTAAACGGAAACCTGCCTATTTATAGCTTTTCGGGTCGCTACCGCTCCTTGTACTGTATTCTTTCGTACTCCATTTTCATTCTCTATGTCTCTGTGGCAGAATCTCGAGTGTTTCATACTTGCAACAAAAAACCGTTTGTGTTACTCTCTTTCTTGCCGTCGAAAAGGAAGGTGACGGTAAAAAACATGGGCAAGTAACTGTTTGGCAAAACAGAAACGGGCAATGAAAGGCCAAGGATTCGGGAATCCTGGCCTTTTTCTTTTTGGAGTCGACAGAAGTTTACAGAGTTGGCAAAGTTTACAGAGTTGGCAAAGTTTACAGAGTTGGCAGAGTTGGCAGAGTTGGCAGAAATTACAGAGTTTACGGACTTTGCCAACTTTGCAGACTTTGCAGACTTTGCCAACTTTGCAGACTTTACAGACTTTGCCAACTTTGCAGACTTTACAGACTTTGCCAACTTTGCGGACTTTGCAGACTTTGCAGACTTTGCCAACTTTCCGGACTTTGCCAACTTTGCAGACTTTGCAAACTTTGCTAACTCTGTTGACTTTGCAGACTTTGTTAACTTTGCCAACTTTACCGGCTAAGTACTCTATGGAGCCAGACCGGTATCGGCAGCCAGTTCCAGTTTTTCCGGTAGACCGAATCGTTCAAGCGTCCGATTTTCATTTCGAAACTCTTGAGGATCGCCGACGGCGGCAAATCCGAAGCATTTTCGTAGCAGGCGTGGTTGATGCATGGAAGCGGTTTGGCCGTTTGATGTACAAGACAACCGACCCCTTTTTCAAAGAGCGGGCATGAATAGGTCGACGCAAAATCGGATTGCAGGGATTCAACCGCATGCTTGTTTCGCCTGATGACTCTCTCGCGAACCGTGGGGTCCAGCGCCGCTAAGGCATCCCGGATCGCGACGGCTGCGAGCTTCGAAATATGTACATTGACAAAATGCGCGTCGGTGCAGCAGCTCCCCTGTACGTCGCATGTCAGACAATCTTTTGCACGGAACTCGTAAGCCGCGCGGATCCGTCTGCTGAAGTTCTTCCGCAGTTTCTCCAAGGCCGCCAGACCCCTCTTTTCACTCCACGTTTTCATAATCGGTACCCTACTTGTTATCATTACACCAATTCAAGTCAAAGGTCAGTTTGCCGGACCCTCACCCAGTATTCCTGCGTCCGAGCAAGCTCACAGGAGGCACTATGCTAAAAGAAGGTGATAAAGCGCCGTCGTTTAACGCAAAAGATCAGGACGGCAACAAGGTTAAACTCTCGGATTACAAAGGCAAGCGGGTCGCGCTGTACTTCTATCCGCGCGACATGACGCCCGGCTGTACGAAGCAGGCGTGCTCCCTTCGCGATGGGTTTTCGGAACTCACAAAGAACAATATCGTGGTGCTCGGCGTTTCGACCGATGATGAAAAATCGCACCAGAAGTTTATTGGGAAACACGATCTTCCTTTCACCCTGATTGCCGACATAGACCACGCGGTTGCCGAGAAATACGGTGTCTGGGTCGAAAAGAACATGTACGGCAAAAAGTACATGGGCATCAAGCGCACGACTTTTTTGGTAAACGAAGAGGGAAAAATCGCGACAATTATGAATAAGGTTAAGGTCGCCGAGCATGCCGAGGAGGTATTGAAAGCGTTTAACACTTAGATCGCGAAACAACTGAATGCCGAATTTACCCCCTAAACGAATTCGCTGGTCCGAACTGCTCGATGATTTGACCGATACTGACCGTAACAGGAGTATCGTTATCGAACGCACCACCGAGACGGAACGGATGGCGATTTTCTTGCTCCGCCGCGACAATTGGTCTGTGCGGTCGGTTTCCGGCGTCCAACGGGAATACAATCTCGAGCTATTCAAATACCGGCGTCAGATCGCGGCTAAGGTGGTCAATCAAAGAAACAAAGTCTCACTCGGTCAGATCGAAAAGTTTATAGATTTTCTGTCGGGTGAATCGTCCGCGGATTTCGACGGCGGCATCTGCATTTCCACCACCGGTTTTACAAGATCGGTCTACTCCTACCTTCGCGACGAGAATATCACCAACCTCAAACTGGCGATCCTCGAGGGCAGCGAACTCCACTGGAACTGTGAAGAGTTCGACCACGAAAAAGAACGTAACCGCTCGACATACATCGGAGTCTTCACATGCAAGGGCGGCGTCGGCAAAACCACCATCGCCGCTCACCTGGCAGGCGCGTTCGCTTTGAACGGCTACGACGTCAGCCTCGTTGACCTCGACCGCCAGCGGAACATGCAGAAATTGCTTGGCAAGGGCGTTTATTTGCCACCCGCGGGCGGCCGGAAGGGTGCCCGGATCGACGTCATCATACCGGGTGAAACCAACGGGACAAGTGACCGGAAAACGAAGTTTGTGATCTGCGACTGTAACCCTGAGTTTGACGGCAACCCAACCGGATTTCTACGTCGTTTTGACTATTGCATTGTTCCCACTTCTTTAAGCCCCCTTGGGATCAACAAGAACGCGGATGTGATAAAACGGACATTTGACCTGATCCGGAAGGAAAACACCAAGGCCCAATTGTTTGTGCTCATAAACGGACTCCAATCAGAGGAGAAGAAACGTAATCATCTTTTGAACCAGGTGCTCAAGACCGAGTTCGAAGCGCTGTCAAACAAGGATTCGCGCTGTCGCTACGTCGATCCCGACGAAGTAGCCATCCGGTTTAGCAAACAGCTTCTTTACTGGGGTTTTCATCTCTTTGACGGCACGTCCCCGACACTTGCCTTTCGCACCTACGGCCGCTATTCGCATCCTCGTATGGATTTCCTAAAGCTTGTCGATTATCTCGAGAGGCATACGGACATCGAAAACGACAGATCCGTTGCGGCGCGCTTCTGAGCATTTTTGTTTCAAAGGTGCATCCAGCCTTAAACGCCGTAGTGGCTCCCTTCAATTTCGAAATTCAGCAAAATAGCCCCTTTTAATTGGCCTTTTTTGTGGAAGTCCTGGTCAATTCAGGTTTTTTAACATTTAGACGAAAAAGAGAAGGTTAAAAATAGTCTTTTCATATTGCGCCTTGTGAGCTAAGATTGGGGGCAAGAAGAGCACATTGAGCCGAAATCAGATTTGAGTTTCAAAAATTGGTTTTGAAACTCAGGCGCATTGTGCAGTTTCGACCCTCATTTAGTGCATTCGGAGAGCGGTACATAAGAATCCTAACGAATTAGGTTCTTGATGTTCCGATCTTTCCATTGTAGGAAGCCCCCCCTGATGATGAATTCACCGCCGAAAAAGAGTACGTACCGTGAAATGCTCAACGGTAACGCCGTGAACGGCCCGACGCGGCGGCCGGCTCCGGGTGAATCGACGGATGCTGAGCGGATTGCGATTTTCATCCTTCGCAAGCAGGAATGGAGCGTACGTCCGACGATGATCAAAAAGGATTTTAATCTGGAACTGTTTCGTCCGGGCCAGCATGTGGCAGTCAAGATCTTTGACGGCAAAGAAAGGGTGGGTCTATCCGAAATAGAGCATTTTATCGATTGTGTATCAATTTCGCCGCAGCAGTTTACGGGCGGTATCTGCATTTCGACCGCCGGTTTTACTCCTTCTGTGTATGCTTTTCTGCGAAATGAGCAAATCACCAATCTCAAGCTCGCGATGCTCAAGGGTTCAAAATTGATCTGGAACTGCGAGGAGGTCGACAGGGAAGACGAAAGCAGCCGCTCGACATTCATTGGGGTGTTCACCTGCAAGGGAGGAGTCGGAAAGACGACGATCTCAGCGCACCTTGCAGGCGCGCTTGCGCTGAATGGGTACGATGTTAGTCTGGTCGATCTAGATCCCCAGCAAAATTTGATGAAACTTCTTGGAAAGGGCGTCTATTTGCCTTCAAGGACGGGGGGAACACAGGGATCCAGGATTGATGTCGGGAATGCGAACACGTGGCGCCAGGGAACAAACCGCCGAACGAGATACGTCGTATGCGACTGCAATCCCGAGTTTGAGATGAACCCGGCTGAGTTCCTGCGGCGATTTGATCATTGTATCGTTCCAACCAATCTGAGTCCGCTGGGAATTAACAAGAATGCGGATGT
Organism: Acidobacteriota bacterium; assembly: GCA_029862725.1. Classification (GTDB taxonomy): domain Bacteria; phylum Acidobacteriota; class Blastocatellia; order Pyrinomonadales; family Pyrinomonadaceae; genus Aridibacter. Next base: position 16,908 of record JAOTWT010000012.1, read on the forward strand.
GATCAAGCGCACGTTTGACCTCATTAGAAAGGCCAATACGAACGCCGAACTCTTTGTACTGATCAACGGCCTTATGGCCGATGAGGTCAAACGCAACGAGCTTCTTGCCGAGGGCTTGAGAAAGCAGTTTGAGTCGTTGAGCATGCACGACCCAAAGGTACATTTTATTGATCCTACTGAAGTTGCGATCAGATTTAGCAAGCAGCTTCTTTACTGGGGGATACACCTTTTTGACGGCGGTGTCCCGACTCTCGGATTTCGCAGGTTCGGCAAGTATTCATATCCCCGGATGGATTTTCTCAAACTCGTGGACTATCTCGAAAGCCGCGAGCAACTTCGTATCAAAACGGGGCCTGCTGGCATGGTACGTGCGGTCCGTTGACTCAAGGTTCTACTAGACAAATCGGCTGCGAGTAGATAATCTTCTCACCTACCCATTTTCGCAAGATCCCCAAATTATTAATTTTCTTTCGGAGGAAAGTAATGTCGAAGTTTTTGTCATTTGTTTTGACGTGTGTGCTCGTGTGTGTATCAGGTCCATCCATTCTTGCGGACCAGATTGTCTTGAAAAATGGTGACCGGATCACCGGTAAGATTCTAAAAAAGGACGGCGACAAGATAATCATTGAAACGGAAAGTGCCGGCACGGTATCGATACTTTGGTCTGCCGTTGAATCGATAACAGCGGATGAGCCTGTGAATCTCGAACTCTCCGATGGCCAGGTGATCAAAGGCACGATGGCGTCCAAGGCCGAAGAAAAAGTGGAGGTCGCGACCCGCGACGCGGGAACCATCGAAATTGAGCGTTCAAGTATCCAGGTGGTGCGAAATGAAACAGAGCAGGCAGCATACGAAGCCGAGCAGGAAAGGCTCCTATATCCGGGCTTTACCGATCTTTGGGCAGGTTCGATCGACGCTGGTTT
>JAOTWT010000344.1 GCA_029862725.1 Acidobacteriota bacterium
CGAACTCGCCTGGAATCAACACGAGTTAAAGAATTTTGACGAGTCTTCAAGACTTTTAACCGAACATCTTGCGCGATATGTCGACAGGGACACGTCGTATCGCGGACAGTCGGGATATTGGGCCGCACGGGATTCCGAAAAGGCCGGTAAGATCGAGGAGGCCTGCGCGTTATATGATGCAACGATCTACCGCTACGGCGCGAACTGGTACGGTTACCAGGCGCTGCAGCGGCTTTCCACGATGCGCAGCCTTGGCAAGTGCCAAAGGGCTCCATCGTTTCCACCTGATTCGATGACTGCAAAAGCAATCGCGAATCTTAAAGTCGTGACCGTTGCCGCGGAAACAGCGACGGAAAGAGAACTTGCACGGGCGAAGAAAAGCGATGAACTCAGTACGGTCGGTTTGTTCGACTGGGCAATCGAAGAACTTGTTGAAGCAAAAAAGACTGCCGACAACAGTCCGCGAATCAATTTTGCCCTTGCCAAGCACTATCGGCTGAAGGGCGACAATGTACGCGCGCTGTTGGCGCTCAAAGAGAGTTATCCCGATTACCCGCAGATGTTTCCGGAAGAAATGGGGCGTGAAGAATGGGATATTTTCTACCCGCTTACCCACTGGAACGACATCAAATTCTGGTCGAAAAAAAGAAACCTGGATCCATATAACGTCGCCGGGCTGATCCGCCAGGAAACGATCTTCAATCCAAAGGCGCGCTCCAGTGCGAATGCATACGGCCTGATGCAGCTCTTGATTCCAACCGCAAGGTCGGTCGCCCGTAAATATGGAGCGAGCGTGGGTCAGATAACTGGCGCCACGCTCTTTAATGCTACCTTCAATATCGAGCTGGGGACCGCCTACATGCGTGAACAACTCGACAAATACGGGCGGATCGAGTATATGTCGGTGGCCTACAATGCAGGACCTGGGCGAGTCGTATCGTGGCGCCGTACCTTGCCGCTGGAAATGGACGAATTTGTCGAGGAGATTCCGTTCTCAGAGACCAGGGGATACGTTAAAGGCGTAATCCGGAACACATCCCAATACAGGCGCTTGTACGACGAAGCGGGTAGATTCAAGCAAAATGTCGGCGCACGGCCGATCCGGGCCGGAATCGATAAACTTCCGGCGAAAGAGTTTGCCGCGGCAAACCCCGAAATAAGGCTCGAAACGAAACGTCGCTTTGCCGAGTAAACAGATCTCGGTAGCGATCCAAGGCGTGCGATTGAAATTACCGACATGAAAAAACGACCCTTTTAGATGCAGCGGGCGGTTTCATCGGGGCCAAACGCGATCCCGGGTTCGTTCAGACAAAACGCAGGTCTCGACGATCCTAGGCAACAGATTTCTTGTTCGATACTGCTTTCGGGGTTACCTTTGAAACGGAGAGCTTACACCCATAAGTTTGTTCGAAACCCTCTTTTTTCATCCTGACCGCATAGATTTCGGCAGTCAAATCCTCTTCCGAGACGAGTTCCATCTTAACGGTCTTTCCCGTTACGCTGACCCTAATGTCGTCGACCCTGCTTTCATAACCGCGGTCGAGGCCGTCCGCCAAACGCAAAATTGCGCTCAACTCGTCGACGGTCCTGCGGTTGGCGTCGGACAGAGACGTGTAGGCTAAGTGGGTCGCTTTTGGCAACGCCTTACGGTGATACCGGGCTACATTTGCGATAATCTGTTTTTCCGATTCCGAAAATCCCGTCATTTCGGAGTGCTGGATCAAGTATAAAGAGTGTTTATGGTGGGCTTCATGCGAAATATGATATCCGACGTCATGCAGAAGGGCCGCAGCTGACAAGAGCGTACGCTTGTGCCGCTCAAGCTGAAATATGGGACTAATCTGATCGAAGATCGTCTCCGCCATTTTTGCCACCTGGAGCGCATGTGTTTCCTCATAACCGAATCTGCGACCGACCGCGAAGACATCGCGGAGCTTTAGGTCGTCAACATCCGGGACCGGCGGCAAGGACTCGGTCTCGACATCCGTCAGGTAATCGATAATCACACCTTCACGCAACGCGTATGGGCACGTCTCAAGCACTTTTATGCCGAAAGCCGACATCACGCCCTCGAGGATCAGTGCGCCGGCAACGATCACCTCGGCGCGACTTTCGCTGATCACAGGGATTTTTGCCCGTTCAGCGAAAGAAAGGCGTGAGAGATGCTTGTTGACCTTTACAAGCTTCTTAAACTCGATCGACGGGTCCACTTCAAGCGAGTTTCGTTCGAGAAAATTCACGAGAGCGGCGGTGTTGAGGACCGTGCCCGATGTCCCGGTGGATATTTTCCAGGTCTCGCCCCGAATCTTCCTCTTCGGCTGGGAAAGCGCGAATTGAATCTCTTCGCGCATCTTCCTGATCTCTTTCTTTGACGGCGGATCGGAGATTGCGTAGATTTCCGACAATCCGACCGCGCCTAATTTCATTGAGAACAGCTTTTTCGGCTTGCCCAGCTCCATCAACGAGACCTCGGTTGAGCCACCCCCGATATCGATATTGAGAAGCGAAGAATCTTCCTTTCCGAAATACTGTGCGGAAGCGATTCCAATGAGCCTGGCTTCCTCCATCGAAGGCAGCACCTCAACATGGACACCGGTTGTCTCCTCTACCCGGGCAACAAAATCCGCAGCATTTTTTGCCTGCCGGACGGACGCGGTCGCAACAGCTATCAGGTGATCCGCTTCACGGCTTTCGGCGATCGAGCGAAAACGACCAATTGTATCGGCCGAAAGCTGGATAGCCTCATCGGAAAGAATTCGTGTTCGAAGCGTTTCCTGACCAAGACGAACTCGTTCGCGGTCCTGAAGGATAATCGTAAACGAATCACTGGCCGCGGCTTCAACAACTACAAGCTTGAGTGAGTTCGAGCCGATATCAATCGCGGCAATTCTTTGAGTTTTCATCAATATTGATATAGTAATTCGAAAGAACGCATTCGCAAATCGCCGTTTTTGAATTTTCGTTGCGAATAGTTGTTTTCTAATTTCATGAAAGTAAGGGAAATAATGACGAAGTCGGTCGGGACCTGTGCGCCTGAAGAATCTTTGTCGCGAGCGGTTGCGTTGATGTGGGATAGAGACTGCGGTGCGGTTCCTGTGGTCAGTAATAAGGAGCCGGTGGGGATTGTCACAGATCGTGATATCGCGGTTGCTCTGACCACCCGGAACCTGCTCCCGTCACAAGTCTCGGTCGCGGATATTGCCACCGGCCGGCTCGTGGTTTGCAAAGAGAAAGATAATGTCGTCAAGGCGTTAAAGAAAATGGGCAAAACGGGTGTTCGCCGTCTGCCGGTGGTAAATAAGAAGAATAAATTGACCGGCATGCTTTCGCTTGCCGACGTGATTCAGGCATCTGCAAGAAATAGTAAACTCAGAAAGCAGTTGCTGAAGACACTTATAAGACTTTCGCGGCCACGCCCGATCGTCCTGTCTGAAGCGGGTTAGAGAATCCCGCAAGCGGGGTCAATTATGAAGACGCTTTTTGTCTTGCGCCATGCAAAATCGAGCTGGGATCATCCGGAACTGAGCGATTTCGAGCGCCCATTGAACAAGCGCGGCAAAAAGGCTGCGCCGCTCATTGGCGCAGCAATGTCGGAGAGGGGATACCGGCCGGATATTATCATAAGTTCGCCCGCCCGGCGTGCGAAAGAAACCACGGATCTGGTTACCGCGGCCGGAGAGTTTGCGGCTGTTATTACATTTAATCAAAGTATTTACGGATCCGGCGTAAATACATTGATTCATATCGTTTCTGATATCCCCGAAAGCGCGCAATCGGCGATGCTTGTCGGTCACAACCCCACATTTGAACGGCTCGTCGAAGTATTGACAGGGCAGACCGTTCGAATGCCTACGGCCGCCGTTGCCGTAATTGGCCTCGATATCCCCAATTGGGGAGAGACTGCCGCAGGTATGGCGCGGCTCCTTGATCATCTGATTCCCAAAGACCTTTGAATGGCCAAACCCGTTGGCCATTTAACACTCTTATAAGGCCTGATCAGCAAAGCAGCCGATGTAAACCAGGTCTTTGTTAAATCTGCGGGCGGCCAAATACTTCGCGAGCTTATGCAGCAATACATACTAATTGTGGAAGACGAAGAAGATATCGCGGAAAGCCTTCATTACAACTTTCAGCGGGAAGGCTTCCGGACGGCAATCGCCGAGTCCGGGGAAAAAGGGCTTCG
>JAOTWT010000345.1 GCA_029862725.1 Acidobacteriota bacterium
CGTCCCCCAACCCTCGTCCCTCGACCCTGGATCTCGCCCTCTACAAAACCGAACGGGCACTGACCAGCGAAACCGGCCTCCCCGGCCGCGACTGGTTCCGCCATCAGATCTACGCCCCCGGTTTCTACACCGGCTACGGCGTAAAAACGCTTCCGGCGGTGAGGGAAGCGATCGAACAAAGGGACTGGGATCTCGCCGGAAAGAAAATTGAGTTCGTTGCGAATATTATCGAAAACTTCGCATCCGAAATAGACAGGGCGGCACAACTGAGAACTGACAACAAATAGTGGATAACGGATAATGGAGAGCGAATGGCGTGTTTCTCTAATTTAAAACCTGAAACCTGAAACTTGAAACCCAGAACCTGAAACTAACCCCGTCATGAAAATAAAAACGATACGTGTTTATCAGGTCGACCTGCCGCTCAAAGAGGGAAGATACACATGGTCCGACGGTAATTATGTAGAGGTGTTCGATTCGACGGTTGTCGCCGTCGAGACCGACGAGGGGATCACCGGTTACGGCGAGTGCTGCCCGCTTGGGTCAAGCTATCTGCCCTCATATGCACGAGGAGTCCGAGAGGGCCTCAAAGAAATCGGCCCCGCCCTGATCGGCACGGACCCGACGCAGCTCGGCCTCGTCAACCAAATAATGGACCGGTCCCTGCGCGGGCACCCATATGTGAAGGCTGCGGTCGACGTCGCCTGTTGGGACATTCTCGGCAAGGTCGCGGGAGTGCCCGTCTACACACTGCTCGGCGGCAAGATGCAGGACGAGGTCACCCTCTACCGCGCGATATCGCAGGAAGGCCCGGAGGAAATGGCCAAAAAGATCGCCGGCTACCGCGACGAGGGGTACGTCAAATTTCAGCTCAAGGTCGGCGGCGACCCGAACACGGATATCGAACGCATCCGCGCCTGCCGCGATATCCTGGGTAAAAATGACGTCTTGGTTGCCGACGCAAACACGGGCTGGGTCCAGCATGAGGCCGTACGCGTCGCGGACGCCGTGCGCGACGTAGATGTCTATATCGAACAGCCATGCGAGACATACGAATCCTGCCTCGCCGTCCGCCGCCGGACCGCGCGCCCGTTCATCCTGGATGAAAACATAAAGGGTTTCGACAGCCTTTTGCGCGGGATCAACGACCGCGCGATGGATGTCATCAATCTCAAGATCTCAAAGGTCGGCGGACTGACCAGAGCGAGGGCGATGCGCGATCTGTGCGTCGCGTGCGGGATCGGGATGACGATCGAGGACACGTGGGGAGGCGACATCGTCACCGCGACGATCGCCCACCTCGCCCAGTCGACCCCCGACGCATTGTCCTTCTCGGCGACCGATTTCAACAGCTACGTCACCACCTCAATCGCCGGCGGCGCCCCCGAACGGGTCAACGGACGCATGACCGCCAGTGACCGCCCCGGCCTCGGCATCGAACCGATCATGGAAGCCCTCGGCGAACCCGTGTTCGTTATCAAAGGATAGTTCAAGATCAATGGATAATTGATAATGGAAAATTGAAATGCGTCCGCTCAAACCAGAAACCAGAAACTTCATTGGTCAATGGTCAATGAGCGCTAGCCCCGACTGCGGAAACCCCTGGTTTTGGCAATCAAATGAAAATAGCCCTGAAGAGGCGCCAGGGAGGCCTATTCAGGGCAAATGATGTTGTTTTAAATCAGTTCCTGGATACTGTGCGCAATGCGTGCGCAACCGGCTGAGCCAAGTCCGCAACTCCGTTGCTCCTGAACCCTGAATTCTGAACCCGGAACCCGGGAACCGTCCCTCCTGTGCTTTGCTCTTACTCCTCCTCTGCCATCCTCGTAGCGTGGGAGGAGATCATCATCCACTTGCCGTTCTCTCTTACAAAATTCCTGGAGATTCGGTATTTACCGGAGATATCCGTTCCGTCGGCGGCCTTTCCCTTCATGTCATAAGTCACGATGACCCTGCCGCTGTCGCCGGTGACGTTCGCGCCGATTTGCGCGATCTCGAGCTTTTCAATCGTCGCCTTGCTGTTCTTCATTTCGTCCAGCATGGCGGTCCGGTTCATGATCCTTCCGGTCGGATCCACCGATACGGCATTGTCATGCATCCGCGCTTCAAACCAGGCGTAGTCCTTTTTCTTGTACGCATCGAGTCCGCTGTATGTCATATAAACAAGGTTTCCGGCTTCGTCCATCGGGTGTCCGGTGCTTGAAAGGATCTTCCACTTACCACCGGCCTTTTCGAACACGTGTATCGAACGCGCATAAGAAACCTCTCCTTTTCCGCCCTCGTTATTGTGAAACTCGATACGGTGCGTCATGACTGCCGTGTTGCCGCTGCACCTGATGATGTAGTGGTCGCTGATCGTAACGTTGCTGCTCGGCTCGGGGACAGGTTGGTCCATTATCGCCATCGCCGCCGCTTTGTCTGACGCATCGGCCAGAGTAAATGCCGAATAATCCGCCGAAAGCATCCCGTCCAGTGCGGCACGATCGCGCTTTTGGATTACATCGCCCCACGCCTTGTCCATTTTCTCGAGCGCCATCTTTTCGGCATCGGAACAATCGGCGGCGACCGAAAGTGCGGTAATAGCGGTGACCAGCATCACCGCAAGAATCCTGTAAATTATTTTCATTTTTTGGCTCCTTGTGAGAGTTTGAGTAACTTCACCAAGAACCCTAGACAGCTAAACTGCAGGTGTCTTTGGCCCTGTTCCATAGCAATTTAATTATTTGGTTGAGCTGCCAAAGTACCAGAAAGCATCGGGGCGAGTCAATGTTTTTGCATAGCATCCGGATAAAGCGGATTGCGTGTTCTTTCCTGATAAAATGTCAACGTACCCGGGACCAAGAACCCGAAGCGCCGGGGGTTTTTTTTAGCAACCCATACGGGGAAGAATACAAACTAAGCGGAAACTGTTCTGCATGCCGCCGCGTTACGCGAGATCCGGATGCCGCGGCGACGCTTATCGGATCACCGGAAGCGGTCCTGCCGGGCGATTTTATCCGATCGATCACGGGCACACCGAGGGGGACGTCATTATGCTTGGTAAGTTTTTTCTGGTCTTTTTGCTCGTCGTCAACGCAGGACTGGTCCACGCACAGGAGAGCCAGCAGCGCAAGATCGCCTTTCAAAGTATTGCCTGGACTCCCGATGGCAAGAGCATCGTCTTTACCGCAATCCAGGTCAAACCGGACTGGTCCGATTATTCAGCTGACAAATGGGGCCTTTTTGATTATGACCTGGACAAAAAGAAGCTTTCAAAAGTGACTTCGTCGGTCCTGTACTTTTCGTTGTCACCGGATGGCCGGAAGCTTGCCTATGACAAGTCCGTCGATAAGAACGTCGATATTTACGTTCTGGACCGCAAGACGCTGAAATCTAAGAAACTGATAGGGGGCGAAGGCAAGGAGAGGGCACCGAGCTGGTCCGGCGACGGCAAATCCCTCGTATTCTACAGCGATCGCGACGGCCACGAGGAACTGTATTCCTACGCCGTCAAGACCAAAAAGGTCAAAAGGCTTACCAATCGTCCCGAACACAAGAGTTACAACCCCATCTGGGCGCCCAAATCGGATCTCATCGTCTATTACCTCGAGAAAGGGGACAGAAAGGACCAGATCTATCTGACGGATTCCAAGGGGTCGTTTCAAACCAATCTGACGGCTGACGATCACCACAACATCTTCCCCTCCTGGACTCCCGACGGCAGGATCATATACGCACGCGACAAGGGAGAAATAATGGTGATGAATTCCGACGGTTCTGACAAGCGTCGATTGGTCGATCAAACGGGGGGCCTTGCCAGCATGTCGCCCGACGGGAAGCTCCTGCTGTTCACAAGCGGCGCGGGCGATCTTCTCACCGTAAACCTGGAAAACGACGAGCGGACGGTAATTGTCTCCGGCAAGGAAATTTACCCGTAATAAAACCGGTTGGAACCCGGAGCGCGGAACTTGGAACTTGGAACTTGGAACTTGAAACCTGGAACCTGGGGCCTGAAACTTGAAACCTGGAACTCGGAACTTGAAACCTGGAACTTGAAACCTGGAACTTGAAACCTGGAACTCTGAGCCCCCACCCCAAGCGAAGCGCCACCCCTAAGCGAAGCGCCACCCCTAAGCGAAGCGCCGCCCCAAGCGAAGCGCCGCCCCAAGCGAAGCGCCGCCCCAAGCGAAGCGCCCCCCCC
>JAOTWT010000346.1 GCA_029862725.1 Acidobacteriota bacterium
TCGTTATCGATTGCGATCGCCTCCACCTCGCTCCAGTCTTTTGTTTTCTCGTAAACAAGTTCGCCGTCATCACTTATCGATATGTTCTTTGTAAGATGGATGCAATCAACCGGCATCACATCGATGCACTTCATACAATATATGCATCGGTCCAAGTCGATCTGGAAGTTGTAATGACATAGGTAACAACGGTGCGCCTCGGTAACGGCTTGCCGGTCGGCCAGACCAGTTTCCACTTCAGCGGTTTTTGTGCGTGCTGCGACAGGTATCGTCGGCATTTTCTCCGGCAACACAAAATCGTGTTCGCGTGTACGCGGCATGTCCTTTCTTGAGATCTCGGTTATCTCGACGACCTCCTGAAACTCCGCGTCAGAAAGCAACTCGTGAACCTCACGTCCGACCTTTCTCCCATCGGCGCAAGCCTCGATCACCGTCCCTGAGCCGTTTCGAAAGTCTCCGGCGACAAACAGATTGGTCGCAGTTATCGGAATGTCGGGTTCCCGCTCCTCAACGCCCTCCAGATCCTCCGCCTTTTGCCCGATTGCCAGTATTATGGTGTCCGCCTTGACGACGTATTCAGAGCCCTCGACCGCTGTCATTTTACCGTCTTCGGCGATTTCGTTGCGGATCAGCTTGATTCCGACAGCTTTTCCGTCTTCAACGACTACCTCGAGGGGTGAAACCTGCAGTTGGAGGTCGATGCCCTCCTCGTGAAGATGCTCAAGCTCTTCTTCACCCGAAAACTGCATAAATTCGCGCGTCCTGCGATAGGCGATGGTCGTATTTTCTGCCCCGATGCGGTAAGAAGTCCGTGCGCAATCCAGAGCGGTAAACCCACCGCCGATAACAACTACATCTTTTGGCTCGAGTTCGAGCTCGTCGCGGTTCGCCCGCATCATGTAGTCGAGCCCCCAAAAAACTCCCTCAGCTTCCTTCCCGGGAAGCGGGAACATCGTCGGCAGCATGCAGCCGCCTGAAACTATCACCGCGTCGTAAGTGTCTTTGAGCTTCTTGAGTTCGTCCCAGGAGTCGACCCGGGTGTTACATCTGATCTCAACGCCAAGATCGGTGATGGACTTGATGTCTTTTCGAACGATGTCATAGGGAAGTCTGAAGCTGGGAATGCCATAACGCATCATTCCGCCGGGTTCCTCATATTGCTCAAGTACCGTAACCGAATAACCGAGCAGTGCGAGGTCGTTTGCAGCGGTCAGGCCCGACGGTCCGGCTCCGATTATACAAACGCTCTTTCCGTTGAGTAAGACCTCCGGCCGTACTTCGGAGGCGCCAAAATCGGAAGCGGACCGTTTTAGAAAACAAATCTGTACAGGATCTCCAAGCCCCTCGCGGCCATGCCGGCAAACCGGCTCGCATGGTCTGTGACAAACGCGCCCGAGAACGCCGGGAAACACGTTGTCCAAACGGTTTATGCGATACGCTTCATCATAATCGCTATGGATTATCGCCTCGATATAGCCGGGAATGTCGGTCTGAATCGGACACGCAGTCTGGCAAGGGATGTTCGTATCGATCCAGCTTCGATCGAGAACATCAGTGGAAAGAATCGGCAGTGATGCCCGCGGCTGTTTTCCCATCGAGAATACCTCCATTCGGTATCAGAAATGCGATAACCAAAGAACGTTCAAACACACTTACACACGTGAGGTGAATTTGTTCGGAATAATAGCGGAATGGGCGGGAAAGATCAATGATTCATGAGGGAAGGGGGCCAGAGGCCGAGGGATTGAGGAAATGGGACGAGGTATGAGGGGATTGCGGATTAAATAGGGGTTTGCTACAGCGTTTTTGGCGGAGCCGGCTCACAAGTTTGATTGATGCGGTTTGAGCCTCTCCAAACGATTGTCTTTTCAGAGTCACATATCGAATTTGATGGCGCAAAATTTGCCTTGAGGTGAAGGTGAGAACGTGGAGCGGATATTTGAGCCGATATAACCAAAAAATCCTGCGAGTTATCGTAAATCATACGAAACCTCGGATTTATGTCAGTCACGGTAATACAATTGAATCAGTTATTTAAGGAGACGACCTCTCATGAACGGACCCGCACGGTTTCTTTTTATTCTATTTGTTCTTTTAAACCTCTCAATAATTGCCGCGGCCCAGGCCACGACCGGGACCGTTGTCGTAACGGTAACCGATCAAACGGGTACGCCGATACCCGGTGCAACGATTAAGATTTTGCCTGAGGAATTAGCCACAGGCGGATCATTAACGGGATCGACGAATGACGAAGGTATCGCGGAGTTTACAAATATCCCGCCAGGCAAGTATCGAGTAACCGCCGGATTTTCCAATTTTAAGGAATCCGACAATTATTTCCTGGCAGTATCTGATTCAACCAAATTTCTCCATTTTGCACTTGAGGATAGGGTGACCCAATTGATGCATGGTCCCGATTTTGATCCTAATCCCGACAAATACTCTAAAGACAGCGGGGTTATAAGGACGGAGATCGACGAAACCTTACCCTCTTCACCAAACCACCGCAGCCTTCTCGATATAGCCCCATTTGTCCGCGATGAACGACTGACCGGCGGTATCTCTGTCGATGGCGCGACCGAACCGGACAACACCTATTTTATCGATGGCCAGGAGGTGACGAATCCGACCTCGGGTGTTCTAAACCGGAATCATAACCTTCCGTTTACACTTATCCAGGAAGTCAGTGTTAATTCGGGCGCTCAAAAAGCCGAGTTTAACGGTTCGATCGGCGGGGTCGTAAATATCGTCACGCAGGGCGGCAATGACAGGTGGCGAGGCGATGTCGGTTTCTCATTCACGCCGAGCGGGCTCAATGGTGATGCCCGCCCGGTTTTGAATCGTTATGGCGCCGGAAGCGGGGAATTTGAGTTTTTCACACCGAACAAGGATGGTTCAGACGCATATTTTCCACACGGATCAATCGGCGGGCCGGTGTTTAAGGAGAAGCTCTGGTTTTTTGGTTCATACTCGCCGCAGCTTTTTCGAAACAGGCGGACGATTGATTACTACAATACCGGCGCGCCGAATCGCACTGTGACCCAGACAATTGAATACGGTGAGAATTTGCGGCAGGAATTCGCGTACCTGAGGCTCGACACACAGCCCGCGAAGACCTTAAAAGGAACGATCAGTTTCCTTTATAATCCGACGATACAAGAAGGCCGTCTGCCGTCGGTCGATGAAGGCCTTTTTGGCGTTCCGCAATTCGCAAACGGACTCAGCGGAGCGGGGCTGCTGGCGACGCAGGGCGGCAGAAATAACAGCAATATCGTAAACGGAAATCTTAACTGGACTCCGATCAGCAAGTTATTCTTGAACTTCCGGGCCGGTCGCGTTTTTCTTAACGAGAAACTTGATTCTTATGGTGCCATTGATCAGACGAGGTATCTTTGTTCTTCTGTAGGAACGCCTCAAAATGTTCCCGGATCAAATTGTTCGCCCGGTTTTAACACCAGCTCAAATTTTGTAAACCGGCACGATGCAAACACGCGAACAAGTGCTTCAATTGACGGCGGGTTAGTGGGGATCAATGCTCTCGGCCGCCATCAGATCAGGATCGGATATCAATATGACCGGGTGGACAGGGAAGTTAATCAGGGGTATGTGGATACCGGGTATATCGTTCTCTATTATGGATTGTCAATCGCTAACCTAATCGGATTAACGCCTACCGGGAGTCAATGTAACTATACGATGAACCCAAACCCGACAAATTGCTGGGTCGGCGCAGGTTTGATGCAGCGATTTGGCGAGCAGGCCGACACAAAGGGATCGAGTCATGCGGTATATGGTCAAGACACATGGCAGATTACGGATCGCGTGACAATTAACGCCGGCGTTAGATTTGAAAGCGAGATCGTCCCGGAATACGGGGAGATTGAAAGCATAAGATTCGGGTGGAGAGAAAAGGTTTCCCCAAGATTCGGCGCCGCTTTTGATGTGTTCGGAAACGGGAAGTCGCGTGTATTCGGAAGCTATTTCTGGAATTACGACCGGCTGAAGAACAACGTCATCGAATCGAACGGCGGCGGTGTTTTTGTCAGGGACTATTTTGAGATCCTGCCGGAACGGGGAGTTTCCTATACCAACTACACATTCAACAATATTCTGGGCGGCCAAACCGATCCGTTCGATTTCCAATGTCCGATCTCGAATGGCCCGGGATACTCCGTTT
>JAOTWT010000013.1 GCA_029862725.1 Acidobacteriota bacterium
GGACTGGCTGACCTCGCCGACGGTTACGTTTGACTCAACCGCGCGGAGGATATGCGGCAATAGGTTGGAATCGGCCGATGCCGCGGTCGTAATACTTTCGAGCGCCGAGTTTGCCCTCTCGGTATCGCGGGTCGAACGAACGTTTAGAAGCCGCTCAACCTGATCCCGTTCGATTTTCGAATCGACCCGGAGAATTGGTATCGTGGCGTCTTCTTCAATCCGATATTTGTTTACGCCTACAACCACCTCTTCTTCGCTTTCGAGCGCTTTCTGGAACTCATACGCCGCATCCTGGATCTCTTTCTGAACGTATCCCGACTCGATCGCTTTCAACATGCCGCCCATTGAGTCGATCCTGTCGATGTAGTCGAGGGCTTTCTCCTCGAGCGAGTTTGTGATCGATTCGACCGCGAAACTCCCGCCGAGAGCATCGACGATATCGGCTACACCGGATTCATGTGCGATCACCTGCTGCGTTCTAAGGGCGATTCTCGCCGCTTCCCTCGTCGGAAGTGACAGGGCCTCGTCCATCGAGTTGGTGTGAAGGCTCTGGGTCCCGCCGAGTACCGCGGCGAGTGCCTGAATGGTGGTGCGAACGATATTTACGAGGGGCTGTTGTGCAGTCAGCGTCGACCCGGCAGTTTGAGTGTGAAACCGGAGCATCATTGATTTCTTGTCTTTGGCTTCAAATCTGTCGCGCATCAGGCGTGCCCATATTCGCCTCGCGGCACGGAACTTCGCGATTTCTTCGATGAGGTTGTTGTGCGAATTGAAGAAAAACGATAGTCGCGGTGCAAAAGCATCTATTTCGAGACCGGCCGAAAGCGCCGCTTCGACATACGCGACACCGTCTGCGAGCGTGAAAGCAATTTCCTGGGCCGCAGTCGATCCGGCTTCGCGGATGTGATACCCGGAAATCGAGATAGTGTTCCAGTTGGGTACATGGTCGGCGCAGTAAGCGAAGGTGTCCGTGATCAGTCGCATCGAAGGCTCGGGTGGGTATATATATGTCCCTCGGGCAATATACTCCTTGAGAATATCGTTCTGGATCGTTCCATCGACCTTGTCGAAGGAAACGTTCTGTTTTCGCGCCACGGCGAGATAGAGACAAAGGAGCGTCGAGGCGGTCGCGTTGATTGTCATCGACGTTGAGACCTTGTCGAGGGGGATACCGTCAAACAGCGTGAGCATGTCGTCGAGCGAATCTATCGCGACGCCGACTTTACCGACTTCACCGGCAGCAAGCGGGTCGTCGGAATCGAGCCCTATTTGGGTTGGCAGATCAAATGCTACGCTAAGCCCCGTCGTACCCTGTTTGAGGAGATATTTGTAGCGCTCGTTCGACTCCGTCGCGGTGGCGAAACCGGCATACTGGCGCATTGTCCAATACCGCCCGCGGTACATCGATTCGCGGGCACCGCGGGTAAATGGAAATTCGCCAGGGTGCCCGAGATCCTCGTCATATTCGATGGGCTTAGTGTTTTCAGGCCCGAATTCGTTTGGTATCTCGATGCCGGATGATGTTTCGAATTTCTCCTTCCTCTGCATGGTTTGTAGATTAGCAAAGGGAGAGCGATTGGGCGAGGGCGAGAGAGCTTGAGCGCGGGAGTACGGGAAGGCGGGAGTCCTCGACCCGCTCTCCCGCCTTCCCTCCGGCGCGTACTCTCTCCCTCTCCCGTCCACGTGTTCTGCCCGCCCCGCCAACCTTAATGTTGACTAATTTCCCGCTCTGGAGTAAATTCAAGCCACACAAAAATGGAACTCGACGGAAAAGAAAAACTCGCGGTTAAAGAACTAGGCAACGCGGTTAATACGGCGATCGAACAGTCTCCGATTGTGGCTGACGCGATTGATCAGATCCGTCGTATGGGTTTCGAGCCGAATCTCAATCTTAAGCTCGAGATCGGACTTCAGGAGCTTGAGGAAGAGTTTGTCGAGGCTGCCGAAGAGATCGATCTGGACTTCACCGAAGACGATCTGAAGACACTCCGCAGAATGAAGATCAAAGTAGAAGAGTGATCTTGTGCCCGCATTGAATCAATTCGATTATTTTACGGATATAGAAGAGACTTTTATCAAACGGCGCGGAAAGCACCTTATGATCGGTCCGCTTGACTGGGCGCTGATCGAGTCCTGGCAGCAACGAGGAATACCCCTCCGTATCGTCCTGAGGGCGATTGACGAAGTTTTTGATTCGATCGAACAAAGGGCCGAAAGTACGATGAATGTAAGATCATTGAAGTACTGCAGTGACGCGGTCGAACGTATTTTTTCGGAGTGGAGTTCGGCGCAAGTAGGTAAAACCACCGGTGCCGCGCAGCCGGATGCGGTTGAAGATGAAGTCGAAAGGCGTGAACATATAGAGCGACGTCTGCGGGATCTTGAAAGGGTCTCCGAAGAACTTCCACAGGTTCTTCGCGGTGAGATTCAGCGCATTATCCGAAAGCTTGCGGGTCTCGTCGTTAATCCCGAGAGGCCTGGCCTCGCAAAAGCGCTTGACGAACTTGAGGCCTCCCTGAACACCGTGATCATCTCTAACCGAAAGCTGCTATCTACACCGGAAACAGAAAAGGCAGTGAGTTCTGCGATCAAGCGACACCGTCTTTCAGGCGACTCCGCGGCGGACGCAATTGACCGGCTCTTCTGCAGGGAAGTCAGAAAAAATTACGGGATACCGCGGCTGAGCCTTTACGAGCTCTAGGCCGGATGAGGTTCAATTGAGATATCACACAGGCGATCAGCTTGAAGTTAAAATCGAAAAAATCGTACCTAATGGACTCGGGTTGGGTTTTGCCGAGGACCTGACGGTTTTCGTGCCGCTTGCGGTTGCGGGCGATACCCTGGCGGTTGAGTTGCGGCAGCTAAAGGGCCGGACGGCATTCGCCGCGATCCTTAAAATATTGACGCCTTCTACGGAACGTGTCGATCCGCCCTGTGAATATTTCGGCGAATGCGGCGGATGCGATTTTCAACAGATGGACTACGCTGCACAGCTGGCCGCAAAGGTCGGAATCATTGAAGATTGCCTGACCCGGATCGCCCACATCGAATTTGAAGGCGAAATTAGGGTTGTGCCGTGCGAACGACCGTTGAATTACCGGTTAAGGACCCAGTTTCATGCCGAATCGGCTTCGCACAGCCTGGGATTCTTCCGCAGGCAAAGTCACGAAATTATTGACATTGATAATTGTCTTGTCCTGACCGAACCGATGAACCGCACCCTCGCCGGCTTAAAGGAAAACCTGGATTCGCATGCGGCGGAAGAGGGCGTCAGCAATATCGAAGCCGCCGCTGTGCGTGACGGGCAATCGATTTACAGCGAATCGTTTTTCGAACCAACGAAGGAAATTTCGGTCGGTGCAGGTGGCGAGCGCTTTTTTTTCAGTGCGTTGAGTTTTTTTCAGGCCAACGAACCGATGCTCGAAACGCTGATCACTGAGGTTACCGGAAATGAATCCGGAAAGACCGCGATCGATTTTTATTGCGGCGCCGGGCTCTTTTCGATACCTCTGGCGCGGAAATTCGAAACGGTGGTCGGGGTTGAATCGAGTCCGGCGGCGGTCGGTTTTGCCCGTAAGAACCGGGATGTCGCTACGTTGGGAAACCTCGAGTTTTTTGACGGGCGCGTTAGGGATTTCTTGAAACACCCTCAAACCGAACCTGCAGACCTTGTTTTGGTCGATCCTCCCCGCAGCGGGGTCAAGGGCAAGATACTGAAAAAGATCGCTGGCTTGTGCGAGAAGCGGTTCGTTTACGTTTCCTGCAACCCGTCGACTCTCGCGAGAGATCTCGGCCAACTTGTCGAACTTGGTTTTGAGCTGGAGAGCATATCGGCGGTTGATTTGTTTCCGCAAACGCATCATGTCGAAACCATCGTCAAGCTTCTTAGAAAATGAGGTGCGAGGTCACTGGTAAAGGATAATTGATAAATGACATTTTCAAACCTCGACCCCTAAACCTTAAATCCTAACCTCCGGATCCGGAATTTGAAACGATCACGCGCTCGTCAGCGTAAGACCAAATAACTTCAAAATGATAGAATTTGTTTATGGTACGAAAGAACACTGACACCGAAGATTCAGCGGCGAGTAGGAACAAAACGATCCGTTGCCGCATGTGCGGGCAAAAAAATACGGTAAAGTCCGGTTACAAGAACGGGGATGCCAATTGCGGAAAATGCAAGCTTCTGCTTTCGGATGAGTTTCACAAGAAATTCGCCGATCTGTCGAAGCACGACTACATACATCCGGCAGACAGCAAGGCTCTGGCGGCGCTTCGTGCGATTCCGGGCATCGATTCGGGTTTGAAACGCCTTTTGAAGGTTACCGGTGAGTCGGCCATCCGCGTGACTTTTATGGCTTCGGCCGTAAAGGTGACCCCAAAACAGTGTCCCGACCTGCACGCCAAACTACAGATTGCATGCACGACCCTCGGGGTTGATATGCCGGATATGTTTATCCAGCAAAACCCGATCGTCAACGCGTTCACCGGCGGCGTCGACAAGCCCATCATCGTCCTTCATTCCGGTCTGCTCGAGCGTTTGAACGACGAAGAGACGCTGGCCGTAATTGCTCACGAGGTGGGGCATATTCATGCCGAACACGTACTCTACCTGACCGCCGCGCGACTCTTCGAAGCAATTGCAAACGGAGCGTTGGCGACCGTGATCCCGGGTTCGGAGATAATAAAATTCCTGATCTCGGCAGGTATCAACAGCGCGTTGCTGGCCTGGGCACGGAGGGCAGAATTGTCGTGCGACCGCGCGGCTCTCCTGGTGACACAAGACAAACACGTTGTTGGCAAGACGATGATGAAGCTTGCCGGCGGGACGCTTGCCTCGAAGATCGACTATGATCTCTTCCTTGACCAGGCACGCGAGTTCCAGAAGGTCTACGACGAAAAGGCGGTGGATAAGTTCTGGGCAGATATCATCAACGCGGGAATGTCGCACCCATTCCCAATCTGGCGCGTTTCCGAGATACTCAGCTGGGTTGACAGCGGGGAGTACGAACAGGTTTTGGCGAAAGACTAGGCGTCGGCCCGATTCTCGAAGTTTGGTCAGGGGCCATTTCGCCCGGCATGAAGATTAACCTGCCAAAACACCTTTGAGCCATTCGTGATAGCTTTCGGAAACCTTCGAGGACTCAATAGCTACAATTTCCGGAACATCGTAGGAATGTTCTTGGCTCAGGAACCGCTCAAGGGACGGATACTTTTCGCGTGTCGTCTTACAGACCAGAAGCAACTCCTTGTCGTTGGAGATTTTTCCCTTCCACTCGTAAAAGGACTCGATTTGCGGCAATATCTGCACGCACCCCGCGAGTTTTCGCGAAACCGCCTCCCTCGCAAGGCGCTCTGCCTCTTTCCGACTGCCGCAAGTTGTGAGAACTATAAACATGGTGTCGATCTCTGCGCTCTATGCCGGCTCCTTCAAACAACAGTTCTTTATGAAGTCCACTGCGTCCGAAGGAGAATCCGTAAGGAACATCAGGCCCAAGTCCTCCGGATTTATGTTTTTCTCCGAGAGCATCGTCGACGTCAGCCACGAAAGCAGGCCCTTCCAGTAACTTGACCCAAACAGTACAACCGGAAAATTTCGGATCTTGCGTGTCTGGATTAAAGTCAGCGCCTCGAATACCTCGTCCATTGTGCCGAATCCCCCAGGGAAGATCACATAGGCATTACTGTATTTAATGAACATCGTCTTGCGGATCATAAAATACTTGAATGAAAGCTCGTGCGTCTGGTACGGGTTTGGGTCCTGCTCGAACGGAAGTTCGATATTGCAGCCGACAGAAACGCCGTTTGCCTCGAACGCACCGCGATTCGCCGCTTCCATTATTCCGGGGCCGCCGCCCGTAATCACTTCGAATCCCGCCTCGGCGAGCAGTTTTCCGGTTTCACGCGCAGCAATATAGTATTCGTTATCTTCCTCGGTTCGGGCCGAACCAAATACAGACACACCGCTTGTGATCGTTGCGAGTGCGTCGAATCCGTTGACGCATTCGCTCATGATCCGAAAAACGCGCCACGAATCCGAACTCTTAAAAACGTCATCGGGTTCGGGCGATCGAAGCAGGGCTTCGTCCTCCGTGAAATCCCATGTAACGCTCTGCTTTGCTTCTGCGATCGTGTGCGGTTCGATTTTTGTCTTGGTCTTTAAGAGTGGTTCTTTTTTATCCATGATTAGAAATGAAGCGGTACAAACGTCCGCAAAAGGCCAGGCTAGATTCCCATAATATTAAAGCCACAGTCGACATAGATCGTTTCACCGGTTATGCCCGAGGAAAGACCGCTGACAAGGAATAGCGCGGTATTGCCGACCTCAGTGACCTCGACGTTGCGTCTTAGCGGGGAGCGCTCCTCGACATGTTTGAGAAAGCCCGACATATTTTTTACTCCGCGGGCGGAAAGAGTATTGATCGGACCGGCGCTTATAGCGTTCACACGAATTCCCGTCGGACCGAGATCACTGGCGAGATATCTGGTCGAAGACTCGAGTGCGGCTTTTGCGACACCCATCACATTGTAGTTTTCAACGACCTTTTCCGCGCCGTAGTAAGACATCGTCACTATGCTTCCGCCGTCCTTCATCAGGGGCGCCGCCGCCCGCGCGACCTGCGGCAAGGAATAAGCACTGATCTCGAGAGCGGTAAGAAAAGCTTCACGCGAAGTGTCCAGATAGCTACCCTCGAGCGCTTCGCGGGGAGCGAATGCGATCGAATGAATCAGGAAATCAAGTTTTCTGTATTTGGTTGCTACTGTTTCAAATGCGGTATCGACCTCTTCCTGATTTGTCACATCGCAGGGGATTACAAGGGTGTCATCCATGTCCGCGGTCAGTTTTGTCAGATTTCGCTCCAGTCGTTCGCCCTGATAAGTGAAAGCAAGCCTGGCGCCCTGCTCAATACACTTCTCGGCACATGCCCACGCTATTGAACGTTTGTTGGCCACACCTAGGACCATTCCGATTTTGTCTTTTAGCATATGTTTGAACGGGTATTAAATTGAATACTTACAGATTATCCTACCGGAAGGCAATATTCTATCGGGCGTTCCGCCGCTCGCTAACGGCAGGCGAGGGGAGTTGAATAGCGGTCTGACCGACTGTTTTAGTCTTCGGCATAGGTGTTCTGTAGAGCAAGGAAGTCGAGGAACCTAATGTCGACGTCGACCGTGGTTGCACGAAACGTCGTCTTTACGTTCGATCTGAGCTCCGCTTCGCCAACCTCGTCGAGCTGGGTGACGATTACGAGCAGGAGTCTTACTCGCGACCCCTTCCTCAGTTTTTCGAGGGACGACTTTGCGGCCGACGCTTTGCGCAGAACACGGTTTATCTTTTTCTGGTCGATTGTCGGCACGACGACAAAAGTCACATCGACCAGGGTGATCAGGTCGTGATCAATCCAAATCGCGTCAAAGTCCGAGTTTGCGATGTCGATCTTACGCATCATCGGGACATTCGTCTCGTTTTGGACCTTCCGGAGCGCCAGGTCCTCGGCGACGATGTAAGCGGATCGCAGATCCGTCAGCTGTTCCGTCGAAAGGCCAAGGGTCATCGAGAGTTCCTTTACCTCGGTGTTCAGTTTTCGCTTTTGCTTTTCAGGAGACGTCGTTTCCCATTCGAGCGCGGAGTCGTTGCTGCTGACGATTAGCTTTCTGGAATGACGCAGAATCAACCATGTCAGCAGAGCGATGCTAAAAAACGGAAATACAACAAGGATCCCGATAAAGACCCACTTCTGGGTATTCGTCAGCGTCGGCGCGGCAAAGGCCAAAGCGACGGCAATCGCGACTACGACCAGGATGACCACCGCAACGATCAGGGTCAGCTGATTGCGGGTTGGATCTCCCGGCTGCTTAGCCTTGGTAGGTATTATCTTCGCCATAAATCAAAGCAACAAAGACGGAACTGAACAAAATACAAATAGCGATTATCGTCCTCATCCACCTCGCGGGAGTATTCAAAAATAGTTTATGAACACGGACAAAGCAAACTAAAAAACGCTGTTAAAAGTAACAAAAAACAAAAAATGGCCGGGTTTTCGCCCGCCCATTCTTAGTTCGAATTCAAAAATACTAAACAGACTGTGCCCTTTCGAATGGGATCTCCTCAAAATGGGTGAATCGTTTGAAATCGGTAAATCTACTGTTTATTTCGTCGTGCGATAATTCATCGACCCGTTCCGTGCCAAACTTCTCCACATTAAAAGACGCCATCACCGAACCAAAGATCATCGCCCTGCGCATCGCGTCTTCATCGATCACGCTTTCGCTGGCGAGATAGCCCATAAAGCCACCCGCGAATGTGTCGCCGGCTCCCGTCGGATCGAAAACCGATTCGAGAGGATAAGCAGGAATTGCGAAATAGGTGTTATCGGTAAACAGGGCGGCCCCGTATTCGCCGCGCTTGATAACGACGGCCCTCGGTCCCAGATCGAGTATCGTTCTCGCGGCCTTAATAACGTTTGGCTCATTCGCAATCTGGCGCGCCTCGGCGTCGTTAATAATGACGCAATCGACAACATTGATGGTATCAATCACTGCGTCTTTCATGGAATCGATCCAAAAGTTCATCGTGTCCATCGCGACAAACTCGGCATTTGACTGTTCACGCACGCCCTTTTGAATCATCGGTACGATATTGGCAAGAAAAAGAAGCCGGGAGTCCTTCGAATTATCGGACAATTTGGGATCGAAAGTCTCGAATACGTTTAATTGCGTGTCGAGGGTGTGGGCAGTATTCATGTCGTATTCGTACTTGCCCTTCCAAAAAAAGGTCTTTCCGTCTTCGACTATTTCGATATCTTCGGTATTTATATTGTGACGCTCAAACGCCGCCCATTCATCTTTCCCAAAGTCGTTTCCGACAATCCCGACCGCGTTTACATTGGTAAAAAATCCGGCCGACAAAGAAAAATGGGTCGCCGCGCCGCCCAGGACTTTTTCGCGTTTTCCAAAAGGCGTTTCGAGTGAATCAAAAGCGACGGATCCAACTACGGTTAATGACATATTATGCTCCTCAGGTAGCTCAAAATCCTGAATTATATTGCTTAGGGGGGTTAATCACAAGCGAGCGGGTGGTTGCCAAAGAATCATGTCGATCTTGATACTTCATGTCCCATGATCCTTTTTGATTTGATGCGGCACATTCCCACATTTTCTTTCAACTTTCCATTCTCTTATGTAACGGGATTCACCTCGCACGCGCCGAATGACGATGAGGTTCCGCTAAGAGAATTTCTTTTCATGTTTTGTCCGCGCGTACATTGCTGTCCTCAGCGCCTCGGCGATAAATGACCTCTGAAAAAAACGGTCGTCAAGCAATTTTCGCAGGCGCTTTGAGTCCTTGCGCGAGACCCTCGAAATGGCAGGCGAACCAGAATACAGGTCCAGGTTTACTATTTCGACTCCTTTGTTCTCACACGTTTTCCGTTGACGATTCTCCGCTTTTTGCCCGCCACGGCGGATTCTTCCGGTTCGAACCAGCGGCAAAGAGCACCAACACGTTTCCATCGGGATCTTTCAGACGCGCCTCGCGCCACAACCAGTCCTGATCCAACGGTGCGTGTTCAAATTCTATTCCGAAGGCACTCAGGCGTTGGTATTCAGCATCGACGTCATCGCACTCAAAATAGACGGCGACGCAATTGTTATCTGTCGCTTCATCGATGCTATGTAAAGAAAACGTCGAATCGCCGTCGGGACATTCAAAACGGACATAGCGGGGCGCGGAATCGACGATCATTCGAAGTCCGAGGGTTTTATAGAATTGAAGGGATTTATCGAATCGGCGGGTGAAAAGTGTGACCTGGTTTAGATTCATTGTCTGGTCGTCTCCGGTGCCCTGCCTTGCACGGAACTATTCTTCAGGTCGGAGTTTCTTCAGCACTGGCTTCGCTTTGTCGGCATATTTACTGTCCGGGTAATCGTCAATGAGCTGTGCGAGATAGGCAAGCGCGTCTTCCTTCAGACGCTCCGGGGCGAACTTTTCACGGTCGCTTTCGGACATCTTTTCGAGGTCGATCTTTTGCTTGCCCTTTCCGTTAAGGAGGTAGTAGCTGCTCATTCCCGAGAGGTACAAAATCTCATCCATCTTTGTAAATGCCGGATGCGCCGCCATGGTTTCTTCCGTGCGCATTAGTACCGCGATATAGGCTTTACGAAGCCTGAAATACTGCCAAGCAACATCGAGATTGTGTTTTGCGTCTGCCTCGAGCAGCTGGCCGATAGGAAGCTGCTCTTCCGTATCCTGTGCCGCGACGTTAAGCGAGAATAAAAGCAAAAGTAATGAAGTTACAAGAATCGTCTTTTTCATAGTTCAGTATGACGGCGGAGCGCGCAAAATAGTTGCCGCGGGGAATTGACCGTCGGTCTCAGAAGCATGGTTACGAAGACGCCTGAGCGTAATAAACCTCTTCGTACGGTTGCAGAACGACCCATCCCTGTCCCTTAAATGCGAGCTGCAAGGACTCCCCGCTACCGCGGCCGATAAAGGTCTTTAACGAGATGTCCGTCTTTATCTCGGGCTGAAGCGAACTCGACCACGCGATCGTTGCGTTCGGATCCGTGTACACCGGCTGACCCGGTGTTACTGCCAGCGTTATGGGATCGAAATGGGTCGTTATCGCTAGCGGGCCTGTTCCCTGGATCTGCATGTTAAATAACCCGCCGGCGGCGATCCCGGCAACTCGCTTCATCATCTTGATGTCCCATTTAATCGAGTCGGCAAACGCCAGCACGTTGTTGCCGTTGACATAGAGCATCTCGTCCTGAAGATAGAGGATTCGGACTTTTTTACCGCTGTCGGCGAAATAAACACGGCCGTTTCCTTCGGCACTCATCAAGGGATTGGTCTCGCCGGTCAACGCTTTTTTGAACATCTTGCCGATGCCGCCTTCCATGACGCCCTGCCGCGTAAACTTTACATCACCGGTGTAAGCGATCATCGAACCGAGCTTTGCCCAGATCTTTCCGTTCAGATTCGCTTCAAGCAAATATGCGTTCTCAAGTTCGAAAAACTCGCGCGCGCTGTCGTCCTGGGCCGTTTCCTTCAAAAAATTTTCAATCGAATACTTGCTGCTCATAATCCTCTCCGTTTGTACCCATGTAAAAAGGCCAAAATCCCGATCAAAGCCCGGGCGGAATTATACTTCTTTACCTGTATTTTCCGATAATCGCGTCGAGTTTTTTGGCTGTTTCTTCAGGCCAGTTTTCCGGTCGGGTAAAAATCGCACTTGCCGTCGCGCCTTCGAAGGGGTTCGGCGTTTCCTTTGCGTCGACGAGCTTTACCGCCTCTTTCAGGACCAGCTGCGCATTCCTCACGTTCTTTGTCAGGTATTCGACGACCATGTCGATCGATACCGAATCATGGTCCTCGTGCCAGCAGTCATAGTCGGTGACCAGTGCGAGCGTCGCGTAGGCAATTTCCGCCTCACGCGCCAGCTTCGCTTCCTGGAGATTGGTCATCCCGATGACATCCATTCCCCAGCTACGGTAAACGTTGGATTCCGCCTTTGTCGAAAACGCCGGACCTTCCATGCAAATGTATGTGCCCCCGCGGTGTACTTTAAGATGCTCGACCGTTCCGCATGACTTTTCGAGTATGTCGCCGAGTTCCTCGCACACCGGGTGTGAAAATGTGATATGGCCGACGATACCATCGCCGAAGAAAGTCGATTCCCGGGCCCGCGCACGCGTTCGGTCAAAGAACTGGTCAGGTATAAAAAAGTCGGTCGGCGCATATTGCTCCTGGAGTGAGCCAACCGCTGAAACCGAGAGAATATAATCGATCCCAAGCAGCTTCATTGCGTAAATGTTTGCGCGGAACGGAAGCTCGGTCGGCAAAATATTGTGTCCACGGCCGTGACGCGGCAGGAATGCGACCGTTACATCTTCAAGGTCTCCGATGATGAATGCGTCCGAAGGTTTTCCGAACGGCGTGTCCACCACCGACTCTCTCACGTTCTGGAGCTCGGGCATCTGATACAATCCGCTGCCGCCGATAATTCCGATCCTAATTTTATCCATTTTGTACGTTATCCGGGTAAATACCAGTCATGTTTGAGATTATTCTGTAAAAAAAGGAGAACGAATATCGCCCTCCCCCTGAATGCGTGATGCGCGGACTTTATTTCTTCCCTGAGGGCTGCGCGGGCGGAGCGGCCGGCCTCGCCGTTGGAGGGCCTTGCTGCGGCCGTTGCCGCTGCATCTGTTCAATCTGGGACCGGCGTTTTTCATCCATCGCCTTAATATCCGCTTCCGATATCTCCGGTACTTCGAAATCCTCGGGTACCTCGACAGGATTATTCGCAAGTATCTCCTCGAGGGCCTTTTCCTGCTTTTCTTTTTCAAGCTTTGCCTTTACGAATTGTTCTACCGGCATTTCACGAGCGAGGGGGTTCTTCGGATCCTTGACCATAGTCGATATCAGTATATGCCGGGTGTCATAGGTCGCTTTTGCGATGCCGTCTGAGCCCTTCGCCTGCCCGCGTTTCTCAAGTTTGATTATGTGGTAGCCAAAAGCGGTTTTGACGACATCGGGCGCAACGTTGCCGGGTTCTAGCTTATCGATCGCAGCTTCAAACTCGGGCGCGAATTGACCCTTCACAACGCCTTCGTAGAGCCCGCCGCGTGACTTGCTGCCGGGATCGTCCGAGTACTCTTTGGCGAGTTCCGCGAAATCGCCGCCTTCTTTTACCTTCTTCAGCACTTCTTTGGCCGTGTTCAGCTTTTCGGCCGTCTGTGTAAGTTCGGGGTGGGCCGCGACGTAGTCCTTGATCTCCTTTTCTTTTACCGCGACCTTTTTCGAAAGTACGTCCCGGACATAGGTGGTCGAAAGCAGCTGCGCTTTTTGCAGCCTCACCTGAACGTCGACCTTGGTCTTGAACTCCTCCCACTCTTTTCTCTGGTCCTCAGGAAGGGAAGGTATTTCAGCGAGCTTCGCTTTGGCCTTGTAATACATTATCCGCGTGCGGGCAAACGAGTCCTTCGCCTGTTCCAGATCCTGTTCGCTTGGTTCCTGATCGGCTCGCAGTTGCCCGCTTTTTCGGGCGAGTGCCACCTTGGTTTCGACAAACTGCTCGAATTCGCTCTCGTGCCAACGTCCGTTTACGTTGTTCCAAATCCAGCTGATCCCGTCTTTCGGCTTGTCCTCATCCCAGAACGCTTTGATTTCATCCTCGCTGACAAATCCGAACGGGGGCATCGGGCCCTTGTCCTTATTAATTTTCTGATCGTAGCTGATGGCGAGAATGGCTTTCTCGATGTTCTCAAGCTCATTCTTCATATTGTGATCGTTCGCTACTCCCCTCTTGCGAGCTTCGGAACCGATCGCCAGCACTTCTTTCAGGTTTTTCAGAAGTGTTTTCTTTTCTTCCGGATTCTGGGAAAGCGCGCGAAGCTGCGCCGGATTGAAATCGCGCAGAAAAATCGCCATTTCTTCTTTGGAAATCGAAGCGTCGCTTTCGTGTTTTCCCGCGACAAATGTTTCCCACAACACAAGACCGGCTCCGGCCCCAACCAGAACTACCAATATCGTCAGACTTCTAGCAAGTGTACTCAAACCTAAACTCCTTTCAATCGATCAACGGATTACCTATTTATTCTGTTTCGGCGGCGCCGGCGGCGGCTGTTGCTGCCCCTGACGAGGTCCCATCATTTGTTGCTGCTGTTCGAGCAGCTTTTTAACATCTTCTTCCGATACCTCGGGTATGTCGAATTCCGACGGGACCGAGACCGGGTTGTTTTTCCTGATCTCTTCCAGAAGCTGTTTTTCTCGTTCGCTCTGGAGCTTCGTCTTGACAAAGTCCTTGGCCGGCATCGGCCTCGACATCGGGTTCTCAGGGTCTGTGACCTGAGTCGATATCAAAATGTGGCGTACAGAATAGTCCGTCGACGCTTTGCCTTCGGCATCCTTCGTTTCTTTTTTGGATTCCAGTTTGATGATGTGGAACCCAAAATTGGTCTCGACCAGGTTTTTGTCATAGGTCCCTGGTTCGAGCGCCAGGGCGGCCTTTTCGAATGCGGGGTTCATCTGACCCATTTTCACGTCCTCATAAAGACCCCCGTTTTCTTTGCTGCCCGGGTCCTCGGAATACTCCTTCGCCAGGGTCGCGAAATCACCGCCGTCAGCGAGTTTCTTCAAAACCTCGTTGGCCATTTCCTTCTTTTTGGACACATCGCCGAGCTCAGGGTTCTCCTTTAGATAGTTCGCAACGTCCTCATCGGTCACTTCGAGTTTTTTCGAGAGAACGTTTTGACCATAATACTGGGCCAAAAACTGAGCCTGCTGAAGTTTGACTTGCAGCTGCGTGGATTTCTTAAATTCCTGCCATTTGTTTTTTTCCGCTTCGGGCAATTCTCCGGCAGAGGCAATCTTGCCTTCCGCCACATCAAACGTGATTTGTGTTTTGGCGTAGATATCCTTTGCCATCTTCAGTTCTTCTTCACTCGGTTTTGCGTCTTCGGGCATCTGGCCGCTCTCTTTAGCGAGCGAGATTTTTGCGTCGATGAATTCCTGAAATCCCTTTTCCCTCGTCTCAGGAGTCACCGATTTCCAGCCCAGGTTGTCGAGGATACCCGGCTCAACATCGGTTGCTTCCCAGTAGGCTTTGACCTGTTCTTCCGTAACGGACGAAAACGGCCCCGCCTGCGGATCCGGATTCTCGTTTACTTTCTGGTCATAGTTGTTGGCGACGACCGCGGACTCGATAAAGCGAAGCTCGCTCTTAACTGCCGGTTTCGCCGTTATTCCCTCACGGTCGGCCTCTTTCGCCAGCGAAAGAAGTCTCGCGATTTCTTCGCTCAACTGCTTCCTCTGTTCGGGATTCTCCTTCAAGGCCTTCAGCTGCATCGGATTGAAGTCCTTTACGATGAGCGACATCTCTTCCTTTGTGAGACCGCTCGGGACCCGGTATGTGAACTGGTCACTCCTGAACGCAAGCGTAAAGCCCACAAACAGCCCGAATATTCCAAGAAACGCCCCAATCGCGATCCAATGTCTCGGTATTCGGAATTTCTTTTTGCGGGAATCCGCAATGTCGGCCTGTTCGGCCGCAGTCTTTTCGTTTTCGTTACTCATAGGATTACCTTATTCCTTGCTACCGGCATTTTCAGCGGGCTTTTCAACTAATTCCATCAATACGCCGCCCGTCGATTTTGGATGAACAAAAGCGATAAGGCAACCACCGGCGCCGATTCTAGGTTCTTCGTCGACGAGGGAGATTCCCTCGGACTTTAGTTTCGAGAGATGCGCCCTAATGTCATCGACTTCAACGGCGATATGGTGGATTCCGGTACCGCGCTTTTCAATAAACCTCGCAACCGGTGAATCGGGCGCCGTCGGTTCGAGTAATTCGATGTTCGTTTCGCCGATCGGAAGCATCGCAACCCGCACCTTTTGATCTTCAACTTCTTCAGTATGGACATTTTCAAGACCCAGCGCGTCCCGCCAGAAAGCGATCGACTCGCCGATCGTTTTTACCGCAATTCCAAGATGATCAATTTTCATGATTTCGCCAGCAACGATTCAATCGCAGAATAGGGATCTTGTCTTTTCTCAGCAACTTCCAACGCCAGATCTTCAAGCATCTCAGCCGTACCGTTATTTGACAGCATGTCCCGGATCAAACGCTCCTGGAGCAACTCCATCAGACGCCATTTCGCGATCGATCTTCTACGTTCCAATCCTTTTTCGCCGGTACTCTGATATTCGTAGAAACTTTCGATGGCACCGGCAAGATCTTCGATGCCCTTACTCTCCGTCGCCACTGTCTTTACAATCGGCGGATCCCAGAAATCGTTACGGTGAGCAAGCGATAAAAGCGCTTCCAATTCCTTTTCGGCGCGAATTACTCCTTCCCGATCCGCTTTGTTGATCACAAAGACGTCTCCGATTTCCATGATTCCCGCTTTAATAGCCTGGATGTCATCGCCCATTCCCGGTACGAGCACGACAACGGAAACATCGGCCGTCTTTACAATTTCGACTTCGTCTTGTCCTACTCCAACGGTCTCGACGATCACCTTGTCATATCCGGCGGCGTCGAGGATCGCTACCGCGTCGACAGTGGCACGAGCGAGTCCTCCGAGTTTGCCGCGAGTCGCCATCGAACGGATAAAGACGTTCGGGTCCAGACCGAGCGTCTGCATGCGGATCCTGTCTCCGAGAATCGCGCCACCCGAAAAGGGACTTGAAGGATCAACTGCGATAATCCCGATCTTGTCACCTCGTTTGCGATAGAAAAGCGCGAGCTTATCCACCAGGGAAGATTTTCCAGCCCCCGGCGATCCGGTAATCCCTATCACAACAGCGTTTCCAGTCTTTGGAAAGACGCCTTTCATCAGATCAGGCGATCCTTCGGTGCCGTCCTCAACCATCGAGATCGAGCGAGCGATTGCACGGGGTTCACCCTTCAGAAGTCTTGCGACAAGTTCGTGTGACATAGCGATTCAAAACAAACCACAATCTTCTCATTTTTTGGATTAAAGGTAAAAGCAAGCCGGGGGGGGGCAATAGATTGGCTACAAATAAGGGCCAGTTAGACAGACCAACTGTCGAAGACAGCCGAAGCTCACGGGCACGGGGGAGAGGTTCACGCCGTCTCTTTGACTGGCAATCCATTGGCGGCGATTTCCTCGATCACGCTGCAGAACCGGTCGAGTTCCCAGGTCGTCGTATAGACATTGGGGGTTATCCGAATCCCCTCAAACTCATCATGGACTATGGGCGTCGTCAAGATATGGTGTTTGCTCATCAGGTAATTCCCGATATCCGTCGATTTGATCCCTTTGATCCTGAAGTTGGCTATCGCGCAAAACTGTTTTTCGTCAAACGAAGTGTTAAAGGACACTTCCGGGAGCTTTCTGAGCCTGTCCATCCAATAACGCGACAGATACCTCAAGCGAGCCTCTTTGCGTTTGCCGCCGATTGCATTGTGAAACAGGATCGCTTCGCCGATTGCCAAACGCATTGCCGCGGAATGGGTGCCGATCTCTTCGAATTTCCGTATGTCGGAACGGTTTTTGCCCTCCGACGCCATCAGCGCCCAAACCTTTTCGATTTTGTCCTTTCGAACAAAAAGCATACCGGTCCCTTTCGGAGCGTGGAGCCATTTGTGGAGGGATGTTCCGAAATAGTCGCATCCCAGATCGTCCAGTTTGAAATCGAACTGAGCGAATGAATGGGCGCCGTCGACAATCGTTTCAATTCCCTTGCGTCGCGCCATCTCGCAGACCCTTTTGACCGGAGTAATCTGGCCCGTGAGATTGATCTGGTGCGAGATCAGGATGAGTTTCGTCCTTGGGGTGATCGCTTTCTCAAAGGAATCCGCGATCTCGTTGATATCGTCCGGGGCGATAGGGATCTTGATCAGCTTTAGCTTGAGGCCCTCGCGCATTTCCCTCTGTTTCAGCGTGGTCAGCATCCGCGGGTAATCCTGTGTCGTGCTGACAATCTCGTCACCCGACTTGAGGTCGAGGCCCATCAAAAGGATTTCGAGCGATTCGGAGGCGTTTCGCGTGATCGCGATTTCCTCGTTCGAACACCCGAATATCTCCGCGAGTCCGGTCCTTATGGTTTCCGACTGCGGTTCCAAAATGCGCCACATCGTATAGGCGGTTGCGTCTTCCTGTTGCCATGTGTACCTGACGAATGCCTCGGTAACGATGCGCGGGCTCGGACTGACACCGCCGTTATTGAGGTTGATAATTCCCCGCGTAACCGAAAACGACTGTTGTAT
>JAOTWT010000347.1 GCA_029862725.1 Acidobacteriota bacterium
TCATATCTCAAAGAACGCGCGGCCGTGTGGGAGTGGCTCGCGTACGTCAAGCTTCGTGGCGTCACCGGTGAACACGGGCTCGCCGAAAAAGCCGAGCATGCCGCGCGTGGAACGATCCATGCGGCCGCCGAGAAATTCGACCGGGACAAACTTCGAACAGAATCACATGAGATGCGGCTCCGCCTCCAGGCCAAACGGTCGGGGACGCGAAAGGGTAACGAGGTCAATATCAAATACGGCGAGGGCGGACTCCAGGACGTGTACTTCGCGATACGGTATCTCCAGTTACGCGACAATATCCCAGACGATGATCAGAACCGTTCGACTCTGAATTCCCTTTCCAAGCTCAGGGACCGTGGGTCGCTGTCGACCGCCGACTACTTGAGCCTGAAACACGGTTACACATTCCTTCGTTTACTCGACCACAACCTTCGACTCAACTCCGGCCGCTCAAACCGCGTCGTTGCCGACGATCCCGAATCGGTCCGGGTCGTTGCCGAAAGGATGGGATTCGAGTCCCCGGCGGATCTTCTTGCGGAACTGACTTCGCACCGTCTGAATATCCGCGATGCGTTCGATTCGGTTTTCGAATCCCGCGTGTGACAAAACTGCAAGTATAACAATCTATAGCATTTTCGTGCGCTTATTCCGGTATCGTCGGAGCATGAATAGCCATTTGACCAATCACCGAAAAGCAGCAGCGGCCGTTTTGGTGACCGTCGCAATATTCGCATCCGTCCTCCCCGCGCGTGTGTCAGCGGGTCAGTCCGGGGACGTCACATTTTCTAAAATCAAGGTACTCCAGACCGACGGCGGAGACTTTAAGACTAGGGACGCGAGTCTAACCTTTAGTGAGAATGAATTGCTGATAAAGGTGCCCAAGGGAAACGACATCGCGATGGAGTACGACAAGATCGTATCCGCCGAGTATTCCTACTCAAAGCATCCTCGTTGGAAGACTGGTCTCGAACTCGGCGCCGCCGGCATTCTATTTCCACCGCTTTGGCTTGTCGCGCTGCCGCTTGGATTTACAAAGCACCGCAAACACTGGCTGACCGTCCGCACCGAGAAAGAATTTGCGGTGATCAAACTCCGAAAAGGCAACCGTAAATTGTTGATACCGACATTCGAAACACGTACCGGCGTAAACGTCGTGGCGGTGGGAGAAGACAAGTGAGACAAATTTCAGACGCTGCGCGCAGTTCGTCTTTGGATACACGGCTTCGATCTGTCTCGCACAAGACGCAAATTAAACCTCGATAACGACGAAGTAAGTCAATAGCCTGACCCTTATCCTCCTTGTGTAATCTATCAGGCGCGCTTTTCCCCTTCTTGAAGCATTGTGAAGCATCTTGCGCAGACAAGGTGCTTTTCCGCGTCGGACAGGGTGACAGATTTGGTTGCCATCCGTTTTGCGATCAATCGCTGCTCATAATCCAGTTCCGAATAGCGTTTGAATTTCACCCCACCGCATTCTCCACAGATTCTTCCTTCAAAGTCATGCATTGTTTTGAGTTTACCAAGATTGGGTTTAGTATTATACGAATTCAAGGACTCTCCGCCCCGTAAGCTTATGATGAAACGAATCAATATTTTTTTGCTTGTTGCGTTACTTGGTCTTCAAGTACTGAATGTCTTCGCGCAGGAGACGCCGGAATTCGATTTTTACGGCCGCGGAGATTACCGCGCCGAGGTCCCGAAACCCGATAAAATTCTCAGGTTCGGTGTCGGCGAACAGCACACGACCTACGCCCAGATGGAGATGGTGATCCAGGCGATCGAAAAGGCAGCGCCTGACCGCGTCAAGGTATTCGATATCGGCCTTACCAATGAAAACCGGATGCAACACATCGTCGCCATCTCGTCGCCCGAAAACATGGCGCGTCTGGATCAGATCAAGGCGGCGAACGCGCGTTTGGCGGATCCCCGTTCGACCAACTCCTCCGAAGCACAGCAGATCGCGGCGAGCAATCCGCTGATCGCATGGATGGCCTATACGATCCACGGCAACGAGTCTGCCTCGTTCGAGGCGATGATGCAGGTCGTCTATCAACTGGCAGCGTCCAACGAGACGGCGACGCTCGATATCCTGAAGAACACAGTCGTCCTCGTCATCACCGGAGAGAATCCCGACGGGCACGAGAGGTTTGCAACCTGGTATAACTCGGTCGCCGTCGGCGACCCCAATCCGGCGGCCTTTGAACACCGCGAACCCTGGTCGATCTGGGGTCGGTACAACCGCTACCGCTTCGATCTCAACCGCGACAACATCTCGATCACGCAAAAAGAGACCGAGAATATGGTCAAGGCCTATTTCGAGTGGCACCCGCAGGTCGCGGTCGATCATCACGGCCAGCCGTCACAGTTCTTTTTCCCTCCCGCCGCGCTTCCCATAAACCCGAATCTTCCGCAGCCGGTCACCAATAAATGGCTTGATGTCTTTGGCCGTGCGAATGCCAGATCGTTTGACGCGAACCGCTGGGATTATTACGTCCGCGACATTTTCGATCTTTTTTACGCGGGTTACTGGGACTCGATGCCGAGCCTTAACGGCGCGACCGGCATGACCTACGAAACCGACGGCGGCGGCTTTAAGGGTCTTAAATGGCGCCGCGATGACGGCACTTTTGCGACGCTCCGTTCGGCCGTCGCAAAACACTATGTCGCTTCGATGACGACGCTCGAGACGGCAGCCGTCAACCGGCGGGCGCGAATTCAGGATTTTTATGATTTCCGTGCAAAAGCGCTTTCGAATTCGGGATCGATGTCGCTCAAACGGATCGTATTAATACCGGATTACGACCCCATCAAAACGGCCGATCTCGTCGAAACACTTCTAAAGACGAGGATCGAAGTGCGCGTCGCCAGGACCTCATTTAAATCTTCCACCGCCCATTCCTATATGTCCAAGGAAGGACCGGGTCGCGCCAAGACCTTTCCGGCTGGCTCCTACTTCATCGACTTGAATCAGCCTCAACTGATTTGGATAAAAGGATTACTCGAACAGGACACGCCCCAGGACCCGGAGTTCGTCGCCGACAACCTGGCCCGTTTCCAGAGAAACCAGATGCGGGGTGCATCAGCCAACAAGGAGGGCTACGGTTTTTATGACATCACCGCGTGGAATCCCCCGCTCGCGTACGGAGTCGAGGCATATTGGACCGAGGATGCGCCGTCCGTGAATTCCGACCCGGTCGCACCGGGACATCTGGAGTCGGTCAAATCCACGGCCTCCGGATTTTCAAGGGGCCGGATCGCCTATGTCATTCCCTACCAAACAGACTCTGCGCCGGCGCTGGCGATCCGTTTGTTGCACGAGGGTTTCAACGTAAACGTATCGACCCGGCCGCTCAACGCCGCCGGCCGGAATTTTGATCCTGGAAGTTTTGTTGTAAGGGTGACCAGAAATAAGGAGACGGTCCACGAGGCCGTCGAACGCCTCTCGAAAGAGCTGGGTGTAACAACCGTTGCGGTAAACACCGGTTACACCGAAGAGGGCGACACCGGAGTCGGCGGAGAGAATGTTTACTCGATGTCGTCGCCAAAAATCGCGATGGTCTCAGACCCGGCCGTCCGTCAGACGAGTTATGGTTCGACGTGGTGGATGATGGATAAGTTTGGAATAAAGTTCACACCGCTTTCGATACGGAGCATAAGGTCCGGAGCGCTCAACGATTACGACGTACTGATTGTTCCCGACGGCTCACCGGGCGCCCTTTCTTCCGCTTTTGGAAAATCGGGCATTGAAGATCTAAAGGGATGGATCGGACGTGGCGGCACACTCATCACAATGCGCGGCTCGGCCGTTTTTGCTACTCTCAAGGACGTCGGGCTCTCGACTTCCGTACTTGTCGGCAGCGAAGAAGGAAGCGGCGATTCCAAACCCGCCAAGGAACCGGAAGCAACTCCCGCAGAAAAGCCGGACAAGGCGATTGAGATGCCGACATTGCCTCCGATCAGTTCACCTTCGGCGAACCGCGGGCGGGTGCCGGAAGGAGTGCCGGGCGCTATCATGCGCGCGACCGTCGACCGGACGACCTACCTTAATTACGGTGTGGAACTGGACAATATGCCAGTGCTTCT
>JAOTWT010000349.1 GCA_029862725.1 Acidobacteriota bacterium
AAGACCTCGATGAGAACGGCCTGGTAGTATTCATAGTTTGCGACACCGGCGAGCATTATCTGACAAAGTTTCATTCCGACGAGTGGATGAAAGAAAAACTTCTTCTCGAACCGCAAAAGATAACCGCCGGATTGATCGCCGAAACAAAGAATTCGGGATCACCGCAGTCCCTTGTTTTCTGCGAACCCGGAGAGACGGTTCGCGAAGCACTTGCCAAAATGAATCAGAATTCCGTTACCCAGATACCGGTTCTCGACGACGGCCGCTCCGTGGGATCACTTACAGAAGCCAACGTCCTGACGAGACTACTTGAGAACCGCGAACTACTCGACGCAAAGGTCGAAACGGAGATGGTCGCCGGTTTTCCCGTGGTGGATGTGGATGCCGGCTTCGAGGAGATAAGAATTCTATTGAAAGAGGCCCCGGCGGTGCTCCTGGAAGAGTTTAAGAGAATCAGAGCGATCATCACGAGATCCGACCTGCTGGATTTGCGGTGACCCAAAAACCAATTCCGGTCTAAATTTGTTAGAATCCCGTTGTTAATTCAACGGGATTTTTTTGATGGACTCACCGAGACTGAAATTGAGCGACGGAACGGAGTTTGAATTCGATAGTAAGCTGACTACGCTCGGCCGTACACCGGACAACGATGTTTCGTTTCCAGACGACACGAATGTTTCTCGATATCATGCCGAAATCGAGGATCGCGGTGACGGTGAATTCTGGCTTTTCGATTTACAAAGCAGCAACGGCACGACCCTCAACGGGGAAAAGGTGGTAACCGAAAAACCGCTTTTTGATGGCGACGTCATAGTCCTCGGCGGTTCGACGGAATTGGAGTTCACGTCCAAACAAAATGAAGATCCGGACGCCTCGGATGAAGAAGAGGATGATAAGCAGCCCGGCGAAGACTCCAAGGACGATCCCAAGTCAGGCCAGGAGGACGCTCCCGCCGCCGCCCCGCCAAACAAGAAATTCATGTATCTCATGGTCTTTGCCGGGATTGCTATCGGTTTGGCGATCGTTCTTGCTGTCGCCGCGATCATCTACTCGCTGTCTGATGGCACGAGCGGATCCGATTGCAGCGCGGCGGCTGAGATAGTGGCGCCAGAGAACGGAGACATTCTTTCGGAAGCGACCGCCGTCGAGATCGAGGTGGAGGACGCTTCCTGCGTCGCGGAAGCGGTGTTTCTCATCGGCGGTGAGGAATTTGCGCGTACTTCCGAGGATCCCTTTCAGGCAAGTCTCGACCCGGACAGGTTTCCCAAGTTATCCGATGGGCGCGATAAGATTATCACGATCGAACTGATCGATGAAGAAGGCGTCAAGATTCCGCAGAACGCGATGATAGCGATATTGATCGAGACGATCGAGACCGAAACACCCGAGCCAATAGACGATCCGGAAAAACCTGGCACCGGCCCCGAAAAGCCCGCAGTGCCGCAACCGACCGCCCGCACCTCTTTGATCGATACCCAGCAGATGGCAAAGAATATCCTTCCGCAGTTTACGGTCGTGAATCAGCAGTACAATACAAATAACCAGCAGTTTCTCGCCGAGGTCGCAAAAATGACCGCCGAATACCGGTCCGAGGGTTTTTATGAACGCGCTTCGAAATACAGGGATGTAATCAATTACCAGTACCTGCGCGAACAGAATCTCGATCCGGCACTTGGGTATATACTGGCAATGAGCAGAACAAAGTTTGTCCCGGCAACAAAAGCGGAAGGCGCCGGGCTCTGGAAAATGAACAACCAACTCGTGCTGGACAACAATTACAACGGCATCTGCGGCGCCGAGACCATCGCCTCGGAAACGCAAAAATGTGCGGCGATTGCGTCATCCAGCTATCTTAAAGACATAATCTTGAATGTCTTTAGTGGTGATTTGATCTACGGTGTGGCGGCGTTTGGAATGGACAAGCAGGATGCGGCGGAGTGGAACGCAAGCCTCCCGACGGATCCCGCCGCGCGGGCGGATTTCTGGAATGTCATACGTGATCCAAAACGCCGCGAAGAGGTGACGAGGTTCTTTGCGGCGGCAATAGTTCTCGAAAACCCGAAAAAATTCGACCTGACGCGAGACAAACCGATTTCTACGCTCTATCCGGCATATACCGAATAGTCTGAATATGGGGGAATATAAGCTTACATACAAAAGTGAAGAGGGTCCCGAAGAGATCGGTTTGGCAACCGGCAAAATCACTTTTGGCCGGGGCAGCGATGCCGACTATCGCTTCGCCGATGACGGGTTATCCCGTATTCACGCGACTGTCTATTGCGAAGGAGGCAATATATGGATCGTCGATGAAAACTCGTCGAACGGAACCTTTGTAAACGGAGTGGCGGTCTCTTTGTCAGGAACACCGCTCGAGGCCGAAGATGTCATAAAGATCGGTCACCACACAAACCTGCGGGTCGTTAGGAGTATCGCTGCTGAAACACCAGGGCCGGCCACCGAAGCTTCAAGCGTTCCTGCGGCATCCGCGCAAGGTCCGGCCATGCTGGTTCCGCTCGCTGTGATCGGCGTCGCCTTGCTGCTCATAATTTCCTCGGTCGCCGTTATCGGAATATCGATCTATGGAGGTGACGAAAAAGAAACGGGATCCGCTGATCGCGAACGCTCATTTGATAATGGGGAATTTGATGAAGGCGAAGTGACCGAGACGAGCAACGGTCCCGATACACCCGGGGGTACGACTTCAACCTCGGCGACAACAAATTCGGAGCAACCCGTTGAAACGATCCAGAGCCCTGCCGATACGTATACGCCTCCTCCGCCTTCACTTCCAAAGAAACAGTACGCACAAATGAGCGACGCTGAAAAGAATTTGTACATAAAGGTCAAGGCGGAAAAGGTTGCGCAACTTATAGGCAACAAGTCATCGGGCGATATCCCGCCGGCGGCGGTCGCAAGCATTAGAAAATGGGTGGACCAGTACGCAAGGCGGTTTCGCTCCACGAGGCTTGACGATTGCCGGGGTCGCGGCTCATTTACAAAAAGTGACATGGAAACCGTCTTGGCGCGGGCAGCAAAAAATGTCCCTTTCATCACGCGTTCGTTTAGAAGCCAGGCTGTCGACCCGCAGGTCGGTATCTATGTCGCGATGATTGAATCGGAACATTGCGTTTGCCTCCAAAGCGGTACCGGACCGCTTGGGATGTTTCAGTTTACAAAGGCTACCGGTGAATCATTTGGCCTGAAGACACGATCCGGTGCTTCACCGTCGAACCCGGACGAACGCTGTGAACCCCAGCCCGCTTCACTCGCTTCGGCGAAGTACCTGAAATATCTCAGCGGTCGGATCGGGACCGGCCCTTTGAGCGTCCCTCTCGCGATCGCCAGTTATAACAGCGGTGAAGGCGGTCTCGGCAAGAACCTGATGACCGCGCTGACGAGTAATTCGAGCGAGGACCGTAGCTTTTGGACTCTTGTTGCGAATGCGGAAAAACTTTCCGAGCAATTCAATCACGAAAACATTAAATACGTGCCGAAATTCTTCGGCGCGGCAATCGTCGGGGAAAATCCGCGCGATTTTGGGTCCAGGATGCAACCGCTTTCCACATACACGAGATAGATCGAACCGCTATGAAGGAACTTTTCCTCGAATTTATTGATTCCGAAGGGATCGATCAAAAGGTAGCCGTTGAGGGAAACGCCTTCGTCGTCGGACGTCATTCGGGTTGCGATTTGGCTGTCGCGGATTCACGGCTTTCGAGGGAGCATATCAAGATCGAGCGCTTTGCGGACGTCTTTACGGTAACGGACCTGAATTCGAGCAATGGAACCTTGTTCGATGGCGAGCCGCTAAGCGGCTGCCGCGCATTCGAGGCCGGCGAAGGTTCGCTTGTTTTAGGCGGAAGCCTCGAAATGACCTACTCCCTGGTCTCTGACGATGAGGACGAAGGGCTTTCATCTGAAGAACCGCAGGAAGAGGCCCCTGTCAGCGCGGCCCCGCCGGCCGAATCGAGCGGGTCCGGATGGGGTGCCGCCTTATTTCTCATCCCCCTTGTCGGTTTTTTGGTTTTGGTTGTCGGTGTAATCGGCATATTCCTG
>JAOTWT010000014.1 GCA_029862725.1 Acidobacteriota bacterium
ATTCGTGCAGATTCGATTCACATTAATTGATCGGTCACGCAGCCATCGTAGATGGCGAAAGGATGTAGCCCACAGCGAAGGCTGCCGGAGCTGTGGGTACAAAAAGGAAATGTTAAAGCCCGGGAACGGGCGGCAGATGAGCCTGCTGTCGCCCGCTACACGGGCTTTCACCGATTGGCTCGTCACACGCTGAAACCATCTACGAATGGCTAAGACGAATTCATAGAAAGGAACTCGGCTGAGGTCAAAAAACAGCAATATCGCTGTAAACAAAAGATCACTAACGCTTTACAGTATTTCGGAGCGCAAACAGTTGGACACTAGTGGTCAATGGTAAATGAAGAAATGGTAAATGAAATTCTCGTCAGCATAATAATGGGCTCCACTTCGGACTGGCCGACGATGAAGCATGCCGCGGACGTGTTAAACGAATTCGGGGTTGAGAACGAGTGCGAGGTCGTATCTGCTCACCGCACGCCCGATCTTCTGTTTGAATTCGCAAAATCTGCCGAAGAAAGGGGAATCGAAGTGATCATCGCCGGTGCCGGCGGAGCGGCGCATCTTCCCGGCATGTGTGCTTCCCAAACCACGCTCCCGGTACTCGGTGTCCCGGTCAGGAGCCGTGCGCTAAGCGGAATGGATTCATTACTTTCGATCGTCCAGATGCCCGCCGGAATCCCCGTCGGAACACTCGCGATCGGTGAAGCCGGTGCCAAAAACGCGGGACTTCTGGCGGTTTCGATTTTGGCCAACTCACGACCGGAATTGCGGGAAAAATTGCGCGCTTTTCGAAAACAACAGACCGCGACGGTTTTGGAGAGTTCGTTGAGCAGCGGCGGGGGTGACTGAACGGATAGTGGAGAATGCATTGATCAATGCTGATTGGGGAATGCACGAGATTTATTGACGATACGGTTTTAACAGATTTGAATTCCCGCGAAACAAATTATCAATTTTCCACTACCGCTTATCCATTCTCTTCTCATTTCCAATCCCTTTAATCCTTTTCATCCCTGTTAATTGAATTCCATTTCGTGTATCTTCGTGGTTCATTCTCATGATCGAACCCGGATCTACAATCGGTATTTTCGGCTCGGGCCAACTGGGCCGAATGCTTGCGATCGAGGCGCGCAAGATGGGGTTCCGCGTTGCCTGTTTTTCGCCCGCATCGGACACTCCAACCGGGCAGATCGCCGATGTCGAGATCGTCTCTCCGTATGAAGACCTCGAGGTGGTCCGTCGATTTGCAGACTCTGTCGACGTGGTCACATTCGAATTCGAGAACATCCCCGCACATACGATCGAGGTAGCATCGAACCACAGCAAGGTCCACCCGAACGGCGATATCCTGTATATCACTCAAAACCGTTTGCGCGAGAAAACATTTCTTTTCGGAAGCGGCTTTCCGGTAGCGCCTTTTTATCAGGTCGTCACGCGGGAAGACCTCGAAAAAGCCATCGGGAAAACGGGTTACCCGTGTGTGCTGAAGACCGCCGGGTTTGGTTACGACGGAAAGGGCCAAACCAAGATCCGGAGCAAGGCGGACATAGGTCCGGCGCTGGAGAAAGGTGGGGGCCGGGAATGCATACTCGAGTCATTTA
This sequence comes from Acidobacteriota bacterium, assembly GCA_029862725.1. Lineage (GTDB taxonomy): Bacteria > Acidobacteriota > Blastocatellia > Pyrinomonadales > Pyrinomonadaceae > Aridibacter. Next base: position 1,602 of record JAOTWT010000014.1, read on the forward strand.
TAGATTTTGAGAAGGAGGTCTCGGTCGTCTGCGGGCGAGACGAAAAGGGCAATTTTGAAAACTATGGCGTGATGGAAAACGACCACATGAATCATATCCTGGACGTCACATTCGCACCCGCAGAGGTGCCGCACGCCGTCTGGGAAGAGGCGATTGAAATCGCCCGCGGGATCGCGGAAAAATTCGGCTATGTAGGTACGATGTGTGTCGAATTCTTTCTCACAAAAAAAAAGGATCTCCTTGTAAACGAGATCGCACCGCGTCCTCACAATTCGGGCCACCTGACGTTCGATGCGGCTTATACATCGCAGTTTGAGCAACAACTGAGGGCGGTTTGCGGAATGCCGCTGGGTCCGACCGGGCTGCTCAAACCGGCGGCGATGGCCAATATCCTGGGGGACCTTTGGAGCGACGGGGAACCTGTCTGGCGAAACGCACTTTCAATGGGTGCGAAACTGCATCTCTACGGCAAAAGCGAACCGCGTCCGGGACGCAAGATGGGCCACCTCACCGCGATGGCGGACACGGTTGGCAAGGCGGTCGAGATCGTAAGATCGGCGCGGGAATCGCTCATCGGAAAGCTTATCCACTAATGACACGAATATCACGAAGGAAGAGAGAATTGGTTGGACGGACTATTGGTGGTTCGCACTACAGCTTCGTGTTTCCGCGGATTTCGCCGATCAAAGTCGATACCTCAAATCGGATAATTGGTAAATGGTAAATGATAAATGGATACTGATCAGACCTGCCTTCCAAGCCAAACTCCGCCCACCAGACCGATAAACCCGACGACAACGCTTGATACAAGATAAAGAAGCGAAATTGTGTAATGACCTTCCTTGACCAGGGTCCAGATCTCGAGTTCGTAGGTTGAAAAGGTGGTAAAGGCGCCGAGGAACCCAACAAATATGAGTAGGCGTATATAATCAGAGACATTTAGCTTGTCCGCAAACAATATCAGGCAAAATCCGATCAGGAAAGAACCGATTACGTTTACAAGAAAGGTTGGGAACGGAAACCTATCGAAGACGGAATTGAGGGGCGATGCGCTGAACGCATAACGGGCGACGGCACCCAAGGCGCCGCCGGCGGCCACGAAAAGTATGTTGGTCAACGACTTCATTCCAAGAAACTGTTTAGAGCAACGCTTGCGTTGCCGCGACGTGCGAAGCACGACGAAAATACGTCATGAGATGATTCTATCGGGCTATGCCCGATCTGCAACGCAAGCGTTGCTCTAAACGATCAACTGCTTTCAAACACTTCCACACCGTCTCCGCGTCCGACGATTACCATGTCCGCGAGGTCCAGGAATAGTCCGTTGCAGACGACGCCTTCGATTTGATTGAGGTCATGCTCGATAAGATAGGGGTCCCTGATGAGCCCGAAATCGGCGTCTATGATCAGGTTCTTCTCGTCGGTCTGAAAATATATGCCTTCCCGCATACGTATTTCGCCGCTACCCCCCATATCGGCGATCCGTTTGGCTGCGAAGTTGACAGCAAAGGGCAGCACCTCGACCGGGATCCTGAATGCTCCGAGCTTTTCGACTCGTTTGGAAGAATCCGCGATGATTATCTGTTTCGTCGTGAAGCGGGCTACCATTTTCTCTTTCAGAAGCGCGCCGCCGCCGCCCTTTATCAGGTTCAGATCGTCATCCCACTCGTCGGTGCCGTCAATCGTAAGATCGATCTCGTCGACATCGTCTATCGTGACGAGAGGTATGTTAAGACCGCGGGCCTGTTCTTCGGTCGCCGCCGATGTCGGAACCGCCTTGATCGAAAGCCCGTCAGCGACCATCCCGCCGACCGCTTCGATCGCGAAGTAAGCCGTGGAGCCGGTCCCGAGCCCGACGGTCATTCCATCCTCGACGTGCTTTACGGCTTCCAGCGCCGCAAGGCGTTTTTCATTTTCTGCATTGTTCATCGATCGGATTATACTCACAGGCAAGAAGGGGATAAAGGTGAGGGCTTAGAAAACCTTCCTCTCGTGCGAAAATTCAATGATCCTGGCAAGACTAGTTGGAATGCTGGAATCTCCGGGCAGTCATCAGTCTTGAGTTCATCCCCTTCGTTCCCTTTATCCCTGTTAATCTATCTTATCACCCGGTAAGTCCTGGCAAGCAATCGCGGCGGTACACCAAGCCAGAAAAGCACCTGGCGAAGCGCCCATTTTGTAAAGACCCAGGGAAAATATCGCTGCTCGAAACGGCGTGACGAGGTTTCAACAGGGATCGGGATGAATCTCCATTCGCCGAGCTTTTTCAACTTTCGGTAAAGGTCAAAATCTTCAAATAAGGGATACTCCTCAAACCCCCCGACCTTTTCGTAGGCCGATTTCTTCACGAAAAACGCCGAATCACCGTAAACCAAACCCATCCTTCTGAGATTTGGATAAAGCCATGTCAGGAATTTCGCGGCCCTGCTTCTACCTGAGAAAATGATCTCGAAATGGCCTCCGACGACATCCTCGTACTTAACAAACCTCAGGATTTGAGCGCCCGATCCATGCCGGGGTCTTGTATCTGCATGGATAAACCAGTAGACGTCGCCGGTTGCGTGACGCGTACCTTCGTGCATTTGAAATCCCCGGTTTGGCAGGCCTGCATCGACGAACTTGATCGGTTTCGGGCCCTTGAATTCTTCGATCAACTTGGCTGTGCTATCTTCGCTTCCGCCGTCGACGATGATGATCTCGGTCGGACTGATAAGACGCGAGACGGATTCGAGCGTCTTGACGATCGTCTTCTCTTCGTTGTAAGTCGGAGTGATAACGGAGATCTTATTCATTGACAACAAGAGGGTACAGGGACGAGGGGTAGGGGACAAGGGAGTTCGTGTATGATAATCGGTGTTACCAGCTGTGATGGGGTATGGTTTTCGTCTGCAAGCCCTCGTCCCTCGCGCCACACCCCTTGTCCCTACACTTCTTGCCAAAAATCATTTGCCCATTTAAACTTGTTTTGGTATAAAAGCTGTTCGTCATTAAGCGACGACGCTTTCGATACCTCGGCCTGTACGGCCCTTTTGAAAAGTATTATATATTCCACAGTAGCTCAATGGCAGAGCATTCGGCTGTTAACCGAAGGGTTGTAAGTTCGAGTCTTACCTGTGGAGCCAATTTAATCAACAAGTTAGCCCGGCTCGATTGAGCCGGGCTTTGTTGTACTCACAAAAGGGTTGTAGGTTCGAGTCCCAACTGTGGAGCCAATCTTTCCAAGCTCTCGGTTATAGGGAATTATGGTCCGCCCCTTACATAAACCCCTGTGCCCTACAGGCGGTAATCGCATTTTTCAGTTTCATACGATCAGACCGGTGCTCAACGATTACGACATTCGTGCATCGGCCGGGAGCTTTTTCGCTCGGTTTTCCCGGCCGTTCCTACCGAACTCTCAGGATATTGCCCTGCGGGTTCTACAGGCCTGTAGTCCCTATCGGACCCAGCGGTTGTTTCGGTTTCGTGGCTCCGTGTTTGAGCTGCCTGAAGGCAGGTTGAGATTCCGGATTTGCTTTTTTGGCCCTAATTCAAATATCTTTAGCTATCATATAATGGTTGCTCAAATTGTTGTGACCTGATTTTGTCAGGTCGATGTTGCTGATAAAGCCCTCGACTCTTGTATGCCGTTGTAGAATTCGAGGTTAAGAATCCGATGAAAATCAATTCAACCGCTCTGTTTCAAGTCTTCCACATTAAGCAGGCTTTGGAATCAGGATTGGTTTGTAGAGGGTTTTTTGCCGTCACTGGAGAAAATTTATGAAAATGAAATGGTCCAGAATCTCAATCCTGTCTTTTGCGCTGGCAATAGTAGCTGTATTTTCGATAGGCTCGTTGCCAGATTTGAATGGTGGAATCGAAGCGGCGGAACGGTCCGCGGCTGAGAACGTCGGCACCGTTGGCGTCAACTTTCCCGCTTCCAACGTGGGGCCGATTCCGGATAATTCCTGCGGAACAACCGACCTGGTGATGAATGTTCCGGTAAGCGGAACCGTCGGACCTCTTGCGAATGTTGAAGTTAACTTGACGCTAAGTCCCCACCATACCTGGGTTGGTGATCTGGATATGGAATTGGTATCGCCTGACGGAACAAGACATTGGATCCAGTCGTGGACAGGCGGAAACGCCGATGCGGGATACCAGTCTGATGTTGGCGGACCTTATACCTTTTCTGATCTGGCTCCATCATCTCCAACCTGGTGGGAAGCTGCGGGGGCTACCGCCGATGCGTCTCCTATACCGGCGGGATCTTACAGGACGCAGGGACCCGGACCCTCAGCAACCCAACCGCCAATTACGAATATGACCGCTGCATTTGCGGGAATCCCTTCAGTGAACGGCACGTGGCAAATTGTGATAGGTGACTGCGCCAGCGGCGACACAGGCTCTGTGGCCGAGGCAAGCCTCAACATTTTGACTGAAATGACAGGTCCCGCAGACAACGACTATGACGGCGATGGAATGACGGACTTTGTGGTTACCCAGGAAATCACATCAAACGCAGAACTGAAGGGATCGGAGCGTAAATCGCCGGTCTCATTGATCCCCCAGCGGCCATCAGCAGACGGCAACATCGGTAATTCACTTTTGCCCGGCGGTTCCGGAACCAACATGTCCTGGTGGGTTTACACCGGAGGAAGCGGTTCGGTATCGATAGAGAGCCTGGGTAACTCCAGATCTACGGACTTCGTTACTCCGGCTGATTTCGATGGAGACGGATCTACGGACTTTGCAGTTTGGAGACCTGTGACCACCGGCCAGCCTTCAGGAAATGCATTCTTCTACATTCTCAAAAGCAGTGATTCCACGATAGAAGAAGTTGACTTTGGCCAGTCAGGTGATAATCCACAAATTGTCGGCGACTATGATGGAGATGGAAAAGCGGATCCAGCCGTATTCAGACAGAGTCTCTCTGGACCCGGTCAGGCATACTTTTACTACAAAGGAAGCGACAACAATGCGGGCGGGAATATCACTTACGTCCAGTGGGGCTACGGTGATAGCGGCAACCTCAAGTCCTACCGGGGTGACTTTGACGGCGACGACAAACTGGATTTTGCCATCTACAGGGACGTTTCAGGTCAGGGCCAGTTTGTGATCCGGAGGTCTTCCGATCTCGGAACGGAGTACATAAACTGGGGAATTCCTTCGGATACCCTCGCGCCGGGAGACTATGACGGTGACGGACAAAGTGATTTCATGGTTGTCCGCATTGGTCCAAGTCTTGAAGTTCAGTGGTATCTGCTGGAAAAAGATGGCGGCGGTACAGGAGCGTCCCCTATTTTGTGGGGCACCGTCGTTGGAATGCATGATGAGCTGGTTGTCCCGGGTGACTACGATGGAGACGGCGGAACCGATATCGCAGTCTACAGGGTAGATGCCACCAACCCCAGCAACAACTACTACTATGTGAGGCGTTCCTCGGATCTTGCTTTTCAGTATTTGCAATGGGGAAGCGGCACGAACAGTGTCCCGGTAAACGGGTGGGATGTTCAATAAAACCGCAGCGCTTTAAGTAAGAAAGGCTGGAGATCTAATTCTCCAGCCTTTTTTTTGTTGATGGGCCGTCAGAATGCTCCATGGCATTTCTTGTACATCTTAAATGAGCCGCATTGGCACGGATCATTCGGGCCTATCTTTGGCGTGTCTCGGAAATACGGTGTGTGCTCCAGAGCATCCACGCGAAGCGGGTTGCTGTCGCCATCCACGACGGCTCGCGATATGTCTTCTTGATCTCGGCCGCTTCGCCCGTTTCGGGTGATTCGCGGGCTGAAAATCACCCACTAACCGGGGGTCATTTCGGGGCTTCGCGGGGCGGCAACCCGCTGCTTACTGACGTCGAAAAAAGGTATTCCAATCTTCCGGTTTTTGAGTTATTTTTGTGAAGAAATGACGATAAATCCTGGCGGCAAATTAATCGGTTTTTTCGTGGCGGTTCTCCTTCTTGTTCCATCGGTTTCTTCTCAGCAAGGAAGCCGGGCATCCGGCAGCGCGGTCAAAAGCTCACCTGAAAACGCACCCGTTTTGAAACTGGAGGTCGACGATCCTTTGAACGGCTTCACAGAAAATGGCCTTCCGCCATTTTCGGCATTTTCGGAGCTCGACACCGATGGAGCCGCTGCAGCAGCAGCCGAGGCGATCTCCAGATTCGACGATGACTCCTGGCCGGCGCTTCTCGGAGCCTTGAGAAAAGCGGGATTTACCATAATGGACCGCGAAAGACGTACTCTCATAGCTCCTGAGTCGATTCCTGGAAACGGCATGGCATTTTACGACTGGGAGACCAACGGCATGCTCAAACTGGCCAGGAAGGGATTCGGTACCACCCTCGAAGGCTGGATGGCAAAAGGTGCCGCGGGAGGGAGTTCAACGGAATCGGCCCGGCTCGCGGAAGCGCTGCTGAGTGACCTGAAAAAGCAGGCACAAAACAGGGACGATCAGCAAAAACGCTTTTGGGCACGGCTGATCATTGAACTTGGGAAATCAGGTGAGAAGTCGATGGACCTGACGACCGTTCCCGCCTCCGGTGCCCGCATCGATGCATTGCAGTTGGGAATCTGGGAGCGAAGGCTCACGGGTGATCTTCTCGCCTACCTCGCAAATACGACCGCCGGACGCAACGCTTCTCCGAAGTCTGATTTCATTCGCAAAGTTTCTTACGCGGTGAGCTCGAATTCCCGACCTGTCGCTCCCTGCGAACTCAACAACGAACAGGGCCTCATCGTCGATGCGGCGGCTAACGTCCTCGGGGCCGCCCACGGTGAATTCCTCGGCCTCCTGGAAAAAGGCTTCGGCGCCGGATCAAAGGGAGCCGAAGCCGTCGGCAAGGTCTCGGCCGGACTGAGCGCCGTAAACCTTGCTCTGGCGTGGGGAAAGCTAGTGGCCGCTCACATGGTGATCAAGGGAGAGGCTTCCGTCGAAAGTCCCCTTCCGCTCGTCAGAACCGTGAACTCCACGCCGGGCCAGCAGCGTTTGATGAAGGCTCGGATCTGGGCCGACGTCGGCGACCTGCAATTCCTTAACTGCGTGCGAACTGCGATCAACGTTTCGACAGGACTCGATTTCAGCCTCCCTTCGGACGGCCCGCTTTCCGACAGGGACGCGGCATGGGAACTCACGGGGGCGGCAAGTTTCTCGGGACAGCAGGCTTCGAAGACGGGGGTTTACAAGCCCTTCGTCCATTTGAAGCCGCCTGAGGGGGCAAAGCGCAACGCCGACGAACAGGTCACGGATGCCAACGGCGAGACAAAAATGTATCTCGAGGGTTCGCCAAAGGTACCGGCCGTGGCATATTTCAAAGCAGTAAAGGTTAAAAAGATCGCACCGGTAAGAGTGAGCGTCGCTCTTAAATCTCCCCGGGATACCGCGCAGAACCTGATCGATATCGGCGGGGCGGCGCTCGGGGTGGCTCTCGGTGGACCGACCGGTATCCTCTCGGCGCTGCCTGAACTCGGATTCAGGATGAAGAGACCGGCGGCCTCACTAAAGGTTCCGGTGGAAGACAGGGAGCCGTGTGAGGAACGTTGGATGGGAACCATAGAATTCACAAAGAAATCCTCCAAAACGGAGCGAAGCGGCAGCGGCACCAAGACCGTAGAGGACTTCGAATCGGTGGAGTATCTCATCAACGGCAAACAGCCTTCGAAGCGTCCGAAAATGGAAGAAGAGAACGAGACCAATGCCGAACTGGCCGACAGTATGTGGGAAATGCTCACGGAAACCGGCTCGGTCGTTGGGGCCCTGGCATCCGTTTCCGTCAAACACGTGGAAAGGTACGAGGGCATGTTCGATCCTGATCCATGCTGCGGTCCGGATCATCCGGGCGGGGGCCGCGGCTCTCAATCTCATGAAATCAGCGGCAATCTGCTGAGGGACGTTCTGGTGACCTTTGTGTTTGACGGCCAGAATGTTCATTTCAACCTTGAGCCCGCTTTCAGCAGCCTCATGTTCGACGGTATCCAGAGAGACTTCAGGAGCCTTCCCGAAAGCAAGTGCCCGTATGAGCGCTCGGGCGACGGAGCGGTCGTTAAGCCGGTGAAGATAACCCCGTTGGTCGGGCAGAACTACGTGATCAAACTCGCACCGAAAGTTGCAGGGGGAATCGAAACCCTGTCGGGTTCCGAAACCAAGCCGTTCGAGAACGGGGAAATCACCATCACCTGGGATTTGTCGCGGTGCGGTTGAGCAAAAGGCAGTGGGCATGCTGTTAAGTGTGTTTCGCGGGCGGGCTGAAGAGTCTTTCGTTTCAGGTTTCAAGTTTCAAGTTTGTCCGATCGCGTATCCAGTTTGCATTTTTCATTTCATTTTAGCGTGTTTCGCCGGCGGGTAAGCGATCATTGAACAGGATTGGTGTTGGAATAGATCAAGCCCTCGTAGAGGGCGTAAGCGTGAAGCCCGTAGCGCGGGTCGTTTCGGCCTAGCTACGGGTGAGGCACCAGAAGAAGATAAAGCCCGTTTAACGGGCGGCAGGATTTTTCCGGTCTGCCCCGATCCAGAATGCAATTCTGCCGCCCTCTACGAGGGCTGGATGTTTCGTGTTCCGTTAACCCATAGCTCGACCTGCGGTCATCGCTATGGGCTACACTTCCGATCCCGATTAAACAATCGCTATTAATGCCGGTTTCTATCGTTCCCGGATTCAGCCCGCGAGTTCGGTTTCCTCAACCGGTCTCCAACGGCCGACCGTAACCGATCTTGAAGAATTGACACCAAAAGCAGAGGCGCATTTGATTGTCATGTGCGCTCGCCGATACAAGCTGATCCGGGGTGAACCGCACCCAAAAAAGCTTGTAAACGCATTCGAACTTGAATAGGATCGTGCTACCGCTTTGCAGGCGTATTTGACCGCACGATCCCTGGTCAAAGATCAACGCTTGAAGGTGCGCGCGACGCTTGAAAAGATGGAAGCGCAACAAGCGAAGAATAAGCTTAGAAGGAGATCTAAATGAACGCGACATACAAAATAAAAATTCGCAATGCTTTCGCGAGAGGCTTATGTTTCTCAATCATTTTAATAAGTTCAGCTTCGGCACTTTTTGCGTACCCGAATACGTCACGAAAGGCCGAAGGGACGAAATACGGATTGTTTGTCGGCATCAACGACTATCCGAATGAAAAAGATAAACTTAAAGGGGCGGTGAACGACGCGATAAGAATGCAGGACGTGCTGGTTTCCAAATTCGGATTCGCAAAGGAAAACACAACGCTGATGATCGATCGTGACGCGACGCGCGCCAATATCCTGCAGGCCTTTGAAGATTACAAGGCCAAGGCATCGGCCGGGGATCTTTTTGTTTTTCACAACTCGTCTCATGGCACCCTCTTTCCGGATGTTTTATCGGAAATCCAGGATGAAACGGAAGTGCTTTATGTGCCGGAATACTACGAACGGCCTATTCGCTGGGACAATGCGTTGGTTCCGGTGGACGCAGGCGAATCAACAAGCGGAAAGCCCTGGAGAAATCTGATACTGGATGATGAGCTGTTTGAGATCTTTGCTTCATTTACAGAAAAGGGCATCAAGGTCGTGGTTGTAGTCGACGCGTGTAACTCGGGGTCACTTGCGCGCGGAGCTGCGAAACCAAAAGCACCGGCCGTTTCACGCAATTTGTCGCTACACCGGATTTTCAAGGCGAATAAGTTTGAAGACATTAAATTCTCTTTTGCATCTCCGCCGGAAGTGACCAAGAAGAAGCCGTCCATGAACGGCCTGTATTTGGTGTTGGCTGCGGCAAAAGACAACGAGTTTGCAGCGGAAATCCAGAGCGGCGAACCGATGGGATTGTTTACAAAAAACCTTATCGATCTGCTGAACCGGTCCAACGCAACAGAGCTTTCCTACAGGCAACTGATGGATGCTATCGGGCCCCGAGTCTCGGAAGAATCCCTGGACTACGAGAATGATCAGACGCCGCAGCTGGATTCAAGATTCGGCAATCCGTTCGGTGCTGTCTTTGGATTGAATTAACCGGATCCGGTCGTCGAGACAGGACATTCGAAACAAATAAGCCCGCTTGAGTCTGACCGTAACGACCTCCGGTCGCACGGATCTTATAAGCCGAACGGCGCTTCGGTCACCGTCGAAATCCTTTTGTTCCGTAAAGAAGTTGCCACAATAGGATTCACCGACGAAATGAATTTCGTCCTCGAACGAATGGTGCGGGAAATCGCGAAGGCCCACGAGAGAGCATCGGTCAACAAGCCGATGCTCTTTTGTTCAACTCACGCGTTGTGAGCCCCGGGATTCCCCGCCGCGAATGTTCGGAACTAGCCGCCGCAGTTGAACCTGTCCCATAATGCAACCCTTTACCGGGTCAGCTCGACAGGATCAAACTCCCAAAGCTGGTTGGCCCAGTGTGCAGTCCGGTCCAATGTCAATTCGGTGCCCGTTTTGGTGTCGGCCGTGAGTGAATTCAGAATCCCGCTGGACTTGCTGCTCATCCTCTTCAACCCACCAAGTTCGGTGATCGTCCATTTTTGTCCGTCATAGTCTCCGCTTTTTTGAAGACCGGCGTAGTACTCAACGCCAAAGTCCACAAGCGACACTTCACTACCGGTAAGATAGTTCGTGATCCTATAATCGCCATTGCCGACATGCGTAAATTTCCAGAGCTGTGCTTGCAAAGTCTCATCGCAGGGTGCGAGAAAGGGGACAAGACCCCTTTCCGACGAAGCAACGCTCATACAAGCTTTACGACCGTGGTACAAAGGCATTAGCCGAAAATAGCGGTCGGCTTCGACCACGACTTTCCGGCGCGGATAAATTTCAGAAATAAAGCGTTTGTCTGTTTCCGAAAGCGTTTCATTTTCGGGCATCGAGACGTTGTTCAGCGTCCACGCGGCCGGATACGAATAATGCATGATCGACGAGGGATCGTATTCAGTTGATTTTGTTCTATCTTCTGCAAGCGCCCGAAAAATATTGCTTTCGATCTCCGGGACGCTCCAGTAGTTCGGCGGTCCACTCAGATCTTTGATCACCGCCTCCCTGTTCCACCTAATTCCAACCTTTGGACTCTGATGTTCGTGGTGCAGGCCAAGCGAATGTCCGAATTCATGAAGGATCGTACCCCTGACATTGTCGATGACTTCGCCCGTGGGATATCTCAAAGGCGGATCCAAAAACCCCAACTGAAGGGTCGGTTTGTTTGGTTCCGCGCGAATAACCGGCAGCCATGAATCAATCCCCAAATATGAATAATGCCCGCCGCCCTCCTCGAAGCGGACTTTAATGTCCGGAGACCTGTTCGGAAACTCACCAATATCCGCAACAACAAAAGCCACATTGGCCCATGTTGTCCATTCTGCGATCACCTCATAAACAATCTGTTTGATTTCCGGTGTACCGTTCATAAAACCAACGGTGATGAAGGGCTTTTTCCAAAAGCAGGAGGCGTCTCTGTTCGGCCCGCAGTCCAAGCCGCCGACCGCCCTGATGTCGCCGGGCTTCTGACTCATCCTGTTAGCCGACGAGCAAAAAAAGACCTTTTTCTGACTCGGCAGTTTGTCAGTAGGCCGGGCCATGAGCTCTGAAAACTGACCCCCGCGGGTCGCGGCCTGACTCTTTAACGATTGACGCGTTTTCTGGTCCAGGACCGGGAGATCAGATCTCGGGAATTCGAATACTCCTCCCGAATTCAAGGGGATATCGATCTTGTCCTGGCCCATCGCTGCGGGTGCAACGAGGCACACGGATATCAGGACCAAGGATTTAATTACATCGAATAGACGCGAAAAATGTTTGGCGTTCATCTGATTTTCTCCTTTCAAAAATAATGCTTTTAATTAATCTACTATTGCGCCAAGCTTAGTGTATGGAAAGATTTAAATCAACGATTTGTGAGCGACGAAGCCGTTGGAATAATGATTGAATCGGGCTCACCGGCGAAACCCGCAAGCGTAACCATTTCTTGATCCGCGACACTTATGAATGAGAGCCGTTCAGCGGCAAATTCTTTTGCTCTTGTAAGCAGACTGCCGTGTCGAAAAAAGCTTCGGCCCGGCCTTTAGGTGGTGTAGCATGAGACTATCGATAAACAGGAATATTCGGCTTTTGTCTTGCTTCCCGGCGGTTTTTGAAACCAATAATTATCCAGGATGATGTTGATGAAAACGAAACACATCATTTTTGCCGTTTTCTTGCCAACGCTCCGACTTCTCACCAAAGGGCTTTCCACTCAGTTTGAACAAAAAGCCGGTCTCGTCGTGAAAGGCCCCCCTCAGCCAGTCGGGCATATCGCGATTGACGCTAAAATATTGGGAATATCGGTGAATTTGGGCAAAAACAATGGAGAACTGAATGTTGACGCCGCAGAAATCGGAAATATGCATGAGGAAGAAAAAGCGATCAGGAGATTGGTTGAGCTAATGAGGAGGACATTGTAATGGCTGCCTCCACCTTCGCACGATCGTATTGTTGCTTAGTAGCACTACTCTTAATATTCGTCTGTTTTCCGGTAAATGGGCAAGACGCTAAACTGCGACTCGTAGTACAAACGGGACATACTTCCAGCGTGAGTTCCGTCGCCTTTTCGCCCGACGGGAAAATACTTGCATCGGGAAGCTGGGACAATACCGTCAAGTTATGGGAGTACGCCTCCGGAAGAGAGCTGAGGACGTTTTCCGATCATGAGGATATTGTCTGGTCGGTCGCTTTTTCGCCTGACGGCAAGTCGTTGGCCTCTGGAAGCAAAGACATGAGTGTCAAGGTCAGGGATCTCGCTTCGGGTAATTTGATCGCAAACTTGACCGGTCACACGCTGGATGTATGGTGTGTCGCCTTTTCGCCCGATGGACAGACGCTTGCATCCGGCAGTTTTGACAAGTCCATCAGGCTTTGGGACATCACTACCGGCAGGGAACTGAGGGAGTTGTCCGGACATACAAACGTCGTCCGCGCGCTCGCTTTTTCTCCCGATGGAAAAACGCTTGTTTCGGGAAGCCAGGACAGGTCTATAAAGACCTGGGATGTAGAATCAGGTCGGGAGCTCCGGTCCTTTTCGGGTCACACCGATCACGTATGGAGTATTGCCGTTTCCCCGGATGGACGAACGATAGCGTCGGCGAGTTACGACACCACGATCAAATTGTGGGACCTCAGGTCCGGCGTCGAATTGTTTACTTTTTACGGGCACTTTGATTGGGTGACTTCAGTCGCATTCTCTCCAAAAGGAAACATACTCGCCTCCGGAAGCCATGACAAAACCGTGAAATTATGGGATCTGTCTTCAGGTGAGGTCATGATGACATTCACGGGTCACAGCGATGGGATCAATGCGGTTTCTTTTTCACCCGACCGAAAAACGCTGGTTTCAGGGAGCGAGGATCAAACGATCAGATCATGGGATATTGAGAGCCGCAAACAAGTGGGGAATCTCTACGGCCTTGTCGCCGGAGCGAGGCCAATCGATATTTCACCGGACGGAAGGACGCTGGTTTCGGAGCACGAGTGCCTGGTGACGAATCCATGCCTCGGATTGTACAAGGTGGTTAAGCTCTGGCATTTGGAGTCCGGTAAGGAAATGTGGACACTGCCGGGCCACAGTGGGGGTGTCTGGTCAACTGCTTTTTCCAGGGATGGAAGGATGCTCGCGTCATCGGGCGAAAAGGAAAACTCGATCAGACTTTGGGACGTCGAATCGGGAACGGAACTGAGAACACTTGAGGGCAACACTGACTGCTGTCATTCACTTTCATTCTCACCGGATGGCAGAAGACTGGCGTCAAAGAACTCTGAAGGTACCTTCAAATTATGGAACGTTGATACAGGGGTTGAATTGATTACTTTTCAGTCCAGCCCTGCGGATGGAAGGAATATCCTTACATTTGGAAATGGCGGACCTTTTTGGACCTTGTTTTCGAAGGACGGCAAGACTCTGGCGGTAGAAGGCCCCAATTTCACGGTCAGATTGTTGGATGTCGAATCCGGACAGGAAAAAGCTGAGTTATCGGGACATACGGCGGTCGTCAGCGCCGCGGTTCTTTCTCCCGATGAGAATCTACTTGCCACCGGTGACCGCCGGGGAGTCGTCAAATTCTGGGATTTGAGAACCGGGGAAGAGCTGTATAGCCTCTCGGGCCACACATCGCCTGTTTATTCCCTTGTAATTTCACCGGATGGAAAGACCCTCGCATCCGGAAGCGCGGATGAGACGGTTCGTTTATGGGACGTCGCAAACGGGCGCGAACTCCGAACGCTTTTGGGACATACGGGCCAGATCGGATGGCAAGCGTTTTCAGAGGACGGGAAGGTGCTCGCATCGGGCGACGGCATGCTGTATAGGGACGCTATGACGGTCAAGTTATGGGATGTCGATAGCGGACGTGAATTAGCCTCTATGCCGGCCGGAGATACGGCAACCACGGAAAGGTTGCTTTCCGCTGTTCCTTCGTACTTCTCAGCTCCGAACAGAATGTCGACTGATGGCCATCTCCAGAGAATAATCACAAATGGCAGATTCCAGTTCAAAGAAGGAGCAAACGGGAAACTGGATATTTATCATGTAATTTCCGGAAAACTGCTGGTGAGTCTGATTGCCCTCGATGAAGAAGGCTGGGTAGCCGTGACTCCCGAGGGAAGATTCGATTCCAATAAACTTGAAGATCCAAAGGGATTGCACTGGATTTCACCCGACGCACCGTTTGAGCCGCTTTCCTTTGAGATATTCGTACGGGAGTATTTCGAGCCAAAACTCCTGACCCGGCTTTTGAAATGTACCGAAGAGGGAGATTGCGATAGGGAGTTCAAACCCGTTCGGGATCTGTCCGCGCTGAATCGCGCGCAGCCCAAGCTCAGAATACGAAGTGTCAGGAGTACGACAAAGCCCGAACTGGCAGACGTTCTAGTTGAAGTAGAAAACGTGGAAAGCGGATACCAGAAGGATAAGAGCGGCAAGGCGTTGAGTTCAGGCGTCTACGATTTAAGGCTGTTTCGCGACGGACAGCTTGTTAGATATTCGACATCCGACGAAGACGTTAAAAGTACTCTCAGATCATTTACGAATCTTGACGAAGAATTGAAGGCGTGGAGAGACGCCAACAAGATTGAACTAAACAAAGAAGGCAAAGCCGTACTTACATTTAAGGATGTAAGGCTTCCGAGGGATGGTAAAGGGAAGGTGGAGTTCTCGGCCTATGCGTTTAATTCCGACAGGGTAAAGAGCAATACCGCAAGGACCGAATACAGCTACGAGCCGAAAGAGACTCGATTGGGCAACACCTATCTCGTGTCTGTTGGTGTAAACAGTTACGAGAACAAGAGATACGATCTGAGTTATGCCGCCAATGACGCCCGCAGAATGCAGGAAGTGCTGGGCGAGAGGCTAAAGGTAAAGCTCAAGGCGACAAACCAGAAGCTCTACCAGATACCGATAGTCTCGGACAAGGCAGATGGCGCACGGCCTGCCGTCAACAACGCCACCAAGGAAGTTATCAAGGGTGTTTTCAGTCTTCTTTCCGGGAAGGCGGTGTCACCCGAAATCCTGGAAAAGATCCCGGTCAAAGAAAACGGGAAAGACATCAACTCAAAAGAACTCCCCCGGATAGAACCCGAAGACAAGCTCATCATCTCGGTCTCATCGCACGGCTACGCCGCAAAATCGGGGATCTTCTACATCCTTCCAAACGACATCGGCGAGAACACGACAGGGATAACAGACGATGTGCTTCCGAAGCTTATCTCGAGCGACGAGCTCTCGCTTTGGATGAGAGACATTACGGCAAAAGAGATGCTGATGATAGTGGACGCCTGCCACTC
>JAOTWT010000350.1 GCA_029862725.1 Acidobacteriota bacterium
TTGATCTCTTGCACCGCCTTCCGATCCGATTTGGACTGAACCCAAGCCCCGGCAGTGTTTTTCAGCTTAAGCAGACTTGTCAGAATTAAGGTGTGAACCAACAAACGGTGGACGATATTTTGATTGGATTATTGAATCCAGAGGTGTCGTGAGACGGGATCGAATCCTTGCGAGCTCTTCCTCTCACCGCCCGTCCGCATCCAGTTCCGAAGCCCAATAAGTGGACCATTCTTCGATCATCGCACCGCGGCCAAGTTTTTCCGAGAACACACCCTGTTGCGATTTAAAGAGAAAGAAAAGCCAGCCCCCAAATATCATCATCGTCAAAGCAAGCAGTTTCTCGCCCGACAGCTGTGATGCACCCGGCTTTGAGGCTACCCACCCGGTGAGAGCGTCCAGCATATCGGCGTTGACCTCGCTTTCGAATGCCGCTCCTTCCTCGGTTCGACGCAGCTCCTCGATCAGCTCGAGAAACGGGGCTTGTTTTGCGGCAAACTGCTCATAGGTTTGAGCGATCAGGACCATTTCGGCACGGGTATCGCCGAGCTCCAATAATCGCTCAAGATCGAATTTCTCAGGCGTTTCCGTGATCTCGGAACGCGCAAGCTCCGAGATCAATTCCGCTTTGTTCTTGAAGTGGCGGTAAAACGTCCCTGTCCGCGGAGCCAGCCCCGCCGCGGCTTCAATCTGCCCGATAGTCGTCCGCGCGTAACCCTTCTGCAAAAATAGCTCCAACGCTGCTTTTTCTAAACGTGCTCTTGTGTTTTGCATAGTAAACGTGTATATTCGCAGCAATAACGTTGTTATTTTTATAACGATCAATGTTATTTCATAAGATCGCAGATTTGAGAATAAAATACAAGGGAGACAAACAATAATGACTACTGCAGTGATAACAGAAGAGGCGCCGGCGGGAGCGAAGCACATCTCACACGCATTAATTGATATCGGAATCATCGTGCTATTTTCGGCGATCGGATACGGAATTGAGACCGGCGCCAGTTCGGCCGGAATTTTTAGCGTGGGAGATCTTGGATCGGGCCTTTTGGGCGTCATGGGCGGCTTGATCGGAGTCTTATTTGTTACAAAACGACGGAGTCTTTCGTTCGCCGATCTAGGGTTCAAACGGCCTGAGCGACTATGGACGGTCCCGGTTTGGGTGATTGGGATCTTTTTGGTTTATGCCGTCGCGCAGGCAGCGGTACCGGCAGCCTTGTCGCTGGTTTTCGAATTCCCGGCCCCGGACTTCTCTAAATACGACAGCGTTTATCGGAACCTGCCTTTGGCACTGATGCTATTGGTCGTCTTGCCGCTGACAGCATCGATCCCCGAGGAAATGATCTATCGCGGGTTTCTGATGGATCGACTCTCGAAGATTTTCGGAAAAGGGACGTCCGGAACCGTGCTGACGGTAGGCGTACAAGCCCTGATATTCGGAGCAGTCCACTTTCAGTGGGGTGTTGGCGGCATCCTGATTACAGCAATTATGGGTCTTATCTGGGGAACCGCATTCATCCTTTCCGGACGCAACTTATGGATCGTAATTCTCGCCCATTCTTTCGGACACATCGTCTTCATCATTCTGCTGTATCTTTCGCCGCCGGGGGCAAGATAGCCGGCGTGCGAAGCGCATGGTTTATATTTGTATTTCGTTTTTTGATTATGGGGAACACGAATCAGCTCCCCTAGTTTCGCTAAATAGGGTAATTCTACTTCTACTAGTAACAGAATTGTCACCGAAGGTGACGCATAAAATAGCCGGGGGTCGCACCGACCCCCGGCATCACCCGCTCGGTGCTCGAGACCTGGATCGCCATGCTCTCGCCGGAGTAAGGAAGCGGTAAGAGACGGGCGAAACGCGGCGTGAAGGTCGCGTTTCGCTTTGGTTTTAGGCGGATGTGTCAGAATTACCTGCCAAAGCGGGCGGTTGGATATAGAATCTTAGAGGACAAACCATCCGCGAGCGAAGACGTTTCTCGTTTTCAGTTGTCAGTCCCTCGTCCCCCAACCCTCTTCCCCGGACTTCCATTGCTAATTATCCGCTGCTTCGGCCGGGCTCTTCGTCTGATGCCGGGCATTGACCGCCGTGCCCGGGCCGCCTGGCCGCCATTGGGGCTTCCTCTTGCTCAATTACCGGTCAAAAACGAATGGGAACTTTTGCGGCAACGAAAATCTATTCCATTTGCTCATAAAGACTGTCTCTCCTGATTGCTGGTCCAAAAAGGATGAAGAATGAATGAAGAAACTGTCAATTCTGATGCTGACGGTCGCGCTTCCGGTATTGGCGGCGGGACAGCAATTTCCGGAGTTCAGGGTCAACGTTATCGAGATAAAAGGACGATCCTATTCCCAGACCGAAAAGATGAAACGCGCCGTGACTATCTTTGAGAATGTCCTGAACGATGCCGCGTTTCAAAAAGAGCTCACTACCAAAACCTTCAAATCAGACCGTGATGATGACCTTGTCCCGGACCCGACCGCGAGTCGGGTCATCGAAAAGATCTACGCGGGAAGAGAACTCTATAATCCCGAACCCAACAATGCGGCCGATATTTACTGGTATGCGGAAAAAACAGGTCTTTGGAAAAGAATGACCGACAGGTGCAACACGATCGGGTACGGATATCCGGGCGAAAAAGAGATTTACACCTACACCTGCCTGCTTAAAGAAAAGGATTCACTGGCCAAACTGGCAGGACACATCGCTCATGAATGGAGCCATAAACTGGGCTTTGTTCATCGGGCGGAAGATCACGCGGAGAGACACCTGACGGTTCCTTACGTCTTTGGCGATCTGGTCTTCAAACACGCGGCCAGATGGACCGGAGCCGACTGACCCGCCTTACGTGATTCGTCCGTTCAATTCCCTCTTTTTGACGCCGGTTATTCATTTGCGCGGCTACATTTTGCTACGTTCGCGGTTCCCATCTCCCATGGCGCCTATGCGGTAGGGGATCTGGACCGCCCCCCAACTCCGGCTGCGGTTCCCCACCGGGCTGATGAGTTCAGCTTCGCAGGGCTTTCGCTTGCTGTCGTCGATCCAGTAACCGTGATAGGACCCTCTTTTTGCGCCTTTGCCGTAGACGTCGGGAACAAGGTTGCTTATGAAAAGGCGCGTGGTCGGATCGCGTTTGCCCTTTCCTTCAGCTAAAGCCGGAAGCAACTTAAAGACATTCCGGATCAATGTCAATCGACACCTTTGGCGACTGCGATTCATTCCCGAATCCCGCGCAACAATGTCTCAAACAAGCCGATAATTACTTTGATCAGCCCAATGTCCCGGCCCGCCGACAAATCGAAAAGCAGGCTCAGATCCTGAACGGGAAAGACGGAGGTTGGTTATTGAGAAATGGCGAAAAAGAAATTGAAGATGGTAGAAGCCCGTACACAGGAATTACTTAAAGTTTTTGCCAGGTTTCATTTTTGTATCATTAAGATCTGACCATTTTGCTTTGCGGTTCTGCTGGAAACGCAGACTGGGCGAGAGTCTTGACATGTCAAATAAATAACATTACGTTAGCTCACGTACCGCTAAAAAGGCACCTGGTTTTTCAACTCTCTTGGAGGTAACGATTATGGATTTCAAACCGCGGTTCTCTTTTAGAGGACTCGCTTGCATTCTCTTTATAACCTTGTGTGCACTTATCCCGAACCTCCGGGCGCAGGAGCATGTCGTCCGCCCAATTGATATTCACGAAGAATTGGTGAAAGTCTCTGAGAATCGGAGGCAAAATCGTGACAAGGCAGTGCAACTGTTCTCCTCGAAAGAAGCGGAAGAAGCCTTGCAAGTGGCCGGGATGGATCCGGGACAGGTCAGGTCCGCTGTGTCGATGCTTAGCGATGCCGAACTTGCGGCACTGGCGGCCCGATCAGATAAGCTGCGTGAGGACTTCGCCGCCGGTGCGTTCAGCAACCGGGAGCTGCTGATCATCATCGTAGCGATCGCTGCTATCACATTGATCATCGTCGCGGTGTAGGGACTTACAAAGGGTTCCGGTTTTAGGTCCGATTCGAACCGAGATCAGATTCAACGTTATTGC
>JAOTWT010000352.1 GCA_029862725.1 Acidobacteriota bacterium
CGGTTCTTATTTGTTTTCAGTTCTAAGCTCGCCATCGGCTACCGCCGACGGTTCTCATTAGTTTTCAGATTTGAGTCCGCCATCGGCTACCGCCGACGGCTCTCATTAGTTTTCAGTTTTCAGTTCTCAGTTTTCAGTTTTCAGTTGAAAGTATCTCTTCCTTGAGCGCTAGCTTGTGGATCTTACCGGTCGCGCCAACCGGCAGCGACTCCCTGAATTCAACATACCGCGGGTATTTGTTTGCGGCAAACTGTTCCTTGCACCAGGCAATGAACTCCTCTTCCGTGACGTCAAAACCCTTGTTCAGAACTACAAATGCCTTTACTTCTTCACCGAGTTTTTCATCCGGGACGCCGATGATCGCAACAAGCGAAACCGCATCATGAGCCATTATCACCTCTTCAAGCTCCCGCGGATATACGTTGTAACCGCCCCGCAGGATCATCTCCTTCTTGCGATCGACGATGCTGACACGCCCTGACTCATCCATGATCCCGATGTCTCCGGAATGAAACCAGCCGCCCCTGAATGCTTCGGAGGTCGCCTCGGGATTGTTGAGATAGCCCTTCATGATGTTGTGGCCACGCATGACGACTTCGCCGCGCGTTCCCCTTTCGACCTCGTTTCCGTCGTCGTCAACACACCGGACATCGCACCCGAAAACCCCGTGACCGACGTTGCCGGGAATAGATTCGACCTGCGGATGATTAAAATTCGAAATCGGCGAAGTCTCAGTAAGCCCGTAGCCCTCGAGTATCCGGCAATTGAATTTCTTCTGAAATGCGTTCATCACCTCGACCGGCATCGGCGCACCGCCCGAACTAAGTATTGCCATCGACTCGGCATATGGAGCGACATCGATATTATTCTCCTCGACGTGTTTCAGGATCGCCCAATACATCGTCGGAACGCCGGTCCAGAAATTGACGTGATGCTCCTTAAAAGCCTCGAGAGCGGCAACCGGATCAAACCTCGGTTGAAGCACGATGCGGTGCCCGGCAAACATCTGCGCATTCATCTGCGCCGTTTGACCGGTAGTATGAAAGAGCGGAAGAGTGATCAAACAGGTTTTTTGAACGCCATCGGTGTAATCAAGTCCCGGAATGTGAAGATTGAAGGCGACGATGGCATTCAAAAAGACGTTCAGATGGGTCAGCTCCGCTCCTTTCGGCGTTCCCGTCGTCCCGGAAGTGTAGAGAATAAGCGCCGTGTCATCCGGCCTCGTCGGGTACGTTTCAAACCGATCGCTCTTGTCGAATATCAACTTTGTGAGCGATTGATGGCCCTCGATCGGCGACGGCGCCATCTTATCCGCGCACATGATGTAAAGATGTTCGCACGTGGGCACTCGTTCAAACGCCTCTTTACACATCGTGCCCATCGGCAGATCTTCCGTGCCTTCAAAGACAAACAGGGCTTTGGCCCCCGAGTCTTTGAGGTGATATTCGATCTCACGCGGCTTGAGCAGAATATTCATGGGAACGACCGCCGCACCGGTCTTTAGTATCCCGTAGTAAACGATTGGGAAATATGGAAGGTTCGGGCAGCTTAACGCGACCTTATCGCCCGGCCCTATGCCCATTGCTGTGAGTGCGTTAGCAACGCGGCAGGCGAGCCCATTCAGTTCGCCGTAGGTCGACACAGTGTCGTTAAAGACGACCGCTTCCAGGTCGGGTGTCAAACGTGCGTGCTGCTCGATGACCCCCGCGAGATTTAAGTACGTTGGCGTATTTTCCATGATCTGTTCGATTTCGCCCTTCTGATTTTTAAAACGTGACCGACAGTCTAAACGGTTTTCACCCGACTATTCAAGAAAAGCCGAAATAAAGAACGCATAAATTTTCCCAACATGTTATTTGAGAATTCTTTTTAACAGAATGGGTTCATTTGCATGACCCTCTTTTAGCAGAAACGTCGCTTATAAGGTAAATACAGAGTTTTGACTGGAAAGATATAAAAGATAGGCCAGTTTTGCGACGAGTATGTCCTCAACGGGAGATCTCACAAAAAAGTCGAAACTTTGGTTTGGTTACTACTTAGGGCGCGAGTGTTGATTCGACCCAAGCTGCCACGGCTAGCGTGAACAACAAACAGCTCCTGTCAACTCAAACTCTGAGTCTTGCGGATGAGGATTCCTCCAAGTTCTCATCCGCTTTTTTTGTCGAACTTATTACGGATTCTGACAGCTCGTTCGAGGCCGTCCATGCGTTCGAGCACTTTCCGACGAAGATCCGCATCGAGATCCGGATTGTTTTTCAAGAACTCATATACGATATCGAGAGCTTCCTGCGACTTCTGTCCGCCGATAAAGGCGCCGAGCCAGCCGTTTACAAAGAAGATCTTGCGGTCGCGTTTGAGGTTCGGGAGTTGGGCGAGCGCTCGTTCGAGATAAGGGAGCGTCAGTTCCGAATGAGACGGCGAGTTCCAGACATCGGACGCCGCCTCGATCCAGCTTTCGGAGAGTTCCTTGTTGTTTATAAAGTCGTCGAAATACCTCTTTTTATTTTCGGCTGTGGCGAAGGCCGCTTTCGCGGCGTAGGCATAACGCTTTGAAGCGTCGTCAGTGTTTTCCTTTTCAAGATTGGCGAGCAAGGAAGCTGCATCCTTTTCGCCAATTTCAGCGAGCCGGGCGACAATATCAAAGCGGTCTTTTGTCTTTAACAACGGACCCAACCTTTGCACCAACGGGTCAGCCGGAGCACCCTCGGGCGCGCCAGGGTTGGCGGCAAGCTCAAGTCTTTTCAACAGAAGGGATGCCTTATTGCTTTTCGCGATGCTCATGAAACTTCGGTAGTAGGTCAACAACTCGCCGTTGGTCCCGGCCCCCTTCATCTTCGCGATCAACAGTTCTTCTATCTTTGAACCAAGATCCGTTTGCCTGTCTTTATCGATATAGTACAAAGAAGCGGTTCCGACACGCCCTAATATCGAAGCGATCGTCGTATCATCTTTCTCGACGTCAATATGCTCAATCGCCAATTCGATGTATTTGGCGGGATCGAGTTCGCCAAATCTGACCGAATCCCAAAGTGCGCCCCACATCATCGATCTCAGGAACGCATCTTTTTCGTTTTGGATATTCTCGAGCGCGTACCTTTGGCTCCGCCCATCCAGCAAAAAAATTCCGTATGCCTTGTCGCCAAAGTTTGGAAAAACAAAAACGGGCGCCTGCGACCTGAAGTTGGGATTCGACTGGATATCGACCCAGTATTTCGCAAATCCCGTTTTGTCTGACTGTTTCGTAATATCGACTTCCCTGATCTCCTGCGTCCCATTTTCAAACCTGAGGAGTACTTTTGTTTTGAGCGGCCATTTCCCGCCTTCCCCGAGAGCGTCTTCCTGCACAAGCGTATAAATATCGGCCGTATCGTGAGGCTTGCCCATTTCCGGATACGAATGAAAACTGCTCCGCTCGAGCCTGACTATCGGCACCCCGCGAGTCCTTACCCAGGCATCGGCCCATTTCGAAAGATCCTGTTTGCTCGTCGCTTCAAACGCCGATACCAGCGCTGACCAGTCGGCATTATCGTAAGCATGATCGCGGAGAAATAACCGCACGGCGTCCTGAAAATCGTTTTCGCCCAGATAGAACTCGGCCTGCTTCAAGAAAGAGGGTGCTTTTTGATAGACGATGTTTCCGTAGGCGGACTTTGCAGAATTCAGGTTCGGGATTTCCTGGTAGATCGGCGTCGTGCCCTTTGTAACATCGGTCGCGTATGCACCGGGTTTTGTGCGTTCGTAGAAGACCTTCCAGGCGTCATACTCGGGCAGTACCTCGCTCATCGCCTTGTATGCCATAAAGGTCGCAAAGCCTTCCTTGAGCCAGAGGTCGTCAAACCAACGCATCGTCACGGTGTCGCCAAACCACTGGTGCGCGGCCTCGTGAAAAATGACGGAAGCTCTTGCGATGTAGTCGTTTGCGGTCGGTTCGGTCGGAAATATGACCGATCTTTCGCGAAGAAAGGTCGCCCCGGCATGTTCCATCCCGCCAAACGGAAATTCGGGAATCAGGACGATGTCATATTTCGG
>JAOTWT010000353.1 GCA_029862725.1 Acidobacteriota bacterium
TATAAGGTCAAGAAGGGTCGTGCTGAGAAATACATCAAAGATGAGAGCGAGATGTTCACGTATTTGATGGGCCTCGCGGCGAACAGCATTGAAGTTTCGGCGGCGGGCCGGAAGGTCAAAGGAGCGGCGCTTTCAAAGGCCCTTGAACAGACGGTCGATTACAGGAGGTTTTCCGAAAGGCTCGCCCGGCGGCTCGGCAGCGAGACAAGACTGCGCGATGTGATACTCGATGCTTTTGCCGGCAAAGACGGCGTTTTGCTCGAAAAGGGCGTCGGGATCCGTAGGGTTTTCGAAAATCAGGAACTGCTGGCCAAGGTCGAAGGGAAGATCGCGGACGCAGGTTACTCGACAGAGCTTTCGACCGATGAAGAACACGGACTCGGCGAGATCGAGATCGGACTTGAAAACAGCGGCACGCTTATTTTTGACTGGGACATCGCGAGTTTTATCGAATTCCAGAAATCGATCGATTTGAAGACTGCGCTCGAAGAGAAGTTTCCCGCTCCCTATACGCTCACGAGAAAAGATCAAACCTATGAGACCGAGGACCGGATCGATCTTCTCGACGAGGTGATCGGCGGCGTCAAAAAGGAGCTTGCGATCCAGCGGTACAAGGGACTCGGCGAGATGAACCCGGAACAGCTTTGGGAAACGACGATGAATCCAGAGGGACGCACGCTGCTTCAAGTGAGAATCGAGGACGCTATCGAAACCGACGAGATCTTTACGATCCTAATGGGTGATCAGGTTGAACCGCGGCGCGAGTTTATCGAGACAAATGCGCTTGAGGTGAAGAATCTGGATGTGTAACGCCGAAGGCTCGGTTCAAGGTTCCAAGTACAAAGTTCAAAGCTTGTCTTAAGCTCTTGTCAATGACGCCCTCAAGGCCAAATCAAACAGGTCGGTGGTACAAACCTTGAACATTGAACTACGAACCTGATTGTGTTCCCGCCGAGAACGGATATTTTAATTGCCCTAAGTATCCTCTTGGTATCCTTTCATTGACCCCGTAGATATGCGGGGTTTTTTCTTCTGGGAAGTAGTAGGTACCAAAAAGCAGATCCAAAATCGGAAACTGGCCCGCAAAGTTTTTGTTTGCCGCCTCCGGATGATTGCTGTGATGCCAGTGGTGATAATGCGGTGTTGCAACTATTCCGCGCAGGAACTTAAACTTAAACCTTACATTTGAATGAAGGAACACCCCGTGAAGGACCGCCACGATGAGGTAGGCGCCAAACACCTCCTGCGTAAATCCGAGCAAAAACAAAGGAACAAATATCATCGCCCTCGAAAATATCTGATCAATTGGATGAGTTCGGGCGGCCGCGAGCCAGTCCAGGTTTTCGGAACTGTGATGGATAGCGTGGAATCTCCACAAGAGCGGCACACTGTGTGTCAGCCTGTGTGCGAAATATCCAAAAATGTTCGCCGTTGCGACTGCTTCTATAAACTGGAGCCAAATCGGTTGGGAAGCGACGAGGTCGCGGAGGAGCTGACTGGAATAAAGCGTCATTGAAACCGCGAGGGTGACGATCACCAGAAAACCCGCGAGATCGACGATAAAGCGGTTAAAGAGGATATGCAGGACATCGGTCGCGAAACCCTTGCGAAACACCTTCTTGTCTTTATGCAGGGCAAAGGTGCGTTCCAGTGGAGTAAAGACCACGAATAACAAGAACAATGCGAATATCTGACCGGCAAATAAATTCATAATAACGCCTCCGGTATGCGGCCGTAATAGTTAAGACGACGACAAAGTCAGCAAAGTTCATAAAGTGGGCAAAGTCCGCGAAGTCTGTGAATATAGGAAGCACCGATGAAATGGTTGAGTAAACACGCCTTAATATGCAAGGTTCATTTAGGTCTGGCTGAACTTCAAGACTTTACAAACTTTGCGACTTTGCCAACTTTCCTCGCGCTTCGCGTGTGTGAGATAATTCTCGGCACGGAGGTAGACAAATGAGCACGGTGTTGGAAGCCATAAAACCGATCGAAGAATATCTCGTTCTGACCGACGAAGAAATTGCGACCCGCATTGAAGCAGCCCGCGAAGAATTGGGATCGCGTGTAGTGATCCTCGGTCATCATTACCAAAGGGACGATGTGATCCGGCACGCCGACCTCCATGGCGATTCATATCAGCTTTCGGTCCTCGCTTCTCAAACCAACGCGGAGTTCATTGTCTTTTGCGGGGTGCATTTTATGGCGGAGTCCGCCGACATACTCGGAAAGCCAAACCAGCAGGTAATCCTCCCCGATCTGGGAGCTGGATGTTCGATGGCCGATATGGCGTCGGTCGACCAGGTTGAAGATGCCTGGGACCAACTTGCCGAAATCGGCATAATTGGGGGCAGTCGAAGGGTCGCGCCGATAACCTACATGAATTCTTCGGCCGAGATAAAAGCTTTTTGTGGCCGTAACGATGGTGTCGTATGCACCTCTTCAAACGCAACGAAACTCTTCGGTCAGTATCTGAAAGAGTACGACAAGATGTTTTTCTTTCCCGATCAACATCTCGGACGGAACACTGGCGCGAAATTCGGTATTGGCCTCGACGAGATGGTGGTTTGGAATCCCAAAGAAGAACTTGGCGGCAACACCGCCGAGGAGTTGGACAATGCCCGCCTGATTCTCTGGCGGGGACATTGTTCCGTCCATGGCAGGTTCAAAGAATGGCATGTCGACAAGATCCGGGAAGACGTGCCGGGTGTGAAGGTTCTCGTGCATCCCGAGTGTACATACGAGGTAGTTCAGAAAAGCGATCTCAACGGATCGACTTCGTATATTATCAAGACCGTGGAAGCCGCCGAGCCGGGTTCAAAATGGGCGATCGGGACCGAGGTGAATTTGGTCACGAGGCTAGCCAAACGCTGCCCTGACAAGGAAATACATCTTCTCGCGCCGGATCTTTGTATGTGCGCAACGATGTATAGAATTTCTCCCCAGAGCCTGTGCTGGGCGATGGAAAACCTCGTAAACGGGGAAGTTGTGAACGAGATCAAGGTGCGCGGCGTAACGAAAGAAGAATCCTTGATCGCGCTTGAGAGAATGATCTCGATGTCGGGGGATTAATGCACCGGCTGCAGATCGGTCGAAAACGCTCCCCAAAAAATTGGACTTTTAGTGCACCGGGATGTTTATAATATAAGGAGTGCTCGCTTCTGCTGGGAGCGGTCCTAGACCCGAGGAGTTTCTTCCGCGTGAAGTCGGTCGTCCCGGCCGGCAACTTAAACAGAAATAATGGCCGATATTCAAGACAAAGTACCTGAAAATACGGGTGGAAAGTACTACGTGGACGATCAGTGCATCGACTGCGATGTATGCCGCGATACCTCTCCTTCGAATTTTACGCGATACGACGAAAACGGGTATTCGTACGTTTACAAACAGCCTGAAACACCGGAAGAGGAAGCGCTTTGTGAGGAAGCATTGATGGCCTGTCCGGTCGAAGCGATCGGGGATGACGGGGATAATAGCAAAAAAGAAGCCGGCGGACTGATGGAACTGATCGGAGTCGGTTAGAAAAGTTTTGCACGAAGGCTTGTTCCGTCTGGGAAGAATTAATTTGCCGCGAGCTCTTGGGTTGCCGGGAGCTTTTAAATTGCTGCGAACGATTAGATTGCCTCTCGTAAATTGCCACACGCTATTTAAATTGCCACGAGCTTTTTAATCTAAATTGCTACACGCTCTTTAAATTGCCACAGGCTCTTTAAATTGCCACGAGCTTTAGCTCGTGGAACCAAGTGAGTAAGAGTTTAGGCGCCCCATCGAATCCTGCGGAATTCGATGGGGCGCCTGATTGTCGTTTTTGAGCTTTCTGACCACGCGCTAAAGCGCGTGGCAATTTAAAAAAGGCAATTCAACAAACTGGATGCAATTCAACAAACTGGATGCAATTCAACAAACTGGATGCAATTCAACAAGCGGGATGCAATTCAACAAACTGGATGCAATTCAACAAGCGGGATGCAATTCAACAAGCGGGATGCAATTCAACAAGCGGGATGCAATTCAACAA
>JAOTWT010000354.1 GCA_029862725.1 Acidobacteriota bacterium
GAGTTGATCCAGTGGAATTCGGCCCTCTTGTGCGGAATCCTGTAATTCTGAGTCCGGGCTATCCGGTCAGGGCGGGTGCGGAAGTCAGGGGCTCGGTAATTCACATAGACCGCTTTGGCAATTTGATCACCAATATCAGCGACGAGTCCGGCGCGCGGATTCGAAAGCTCGGTATCGGTAATCACGAGATTCTGAAGCGGGCGCGGTACTTCTCCGAAGCCTTACCGGGCGAACTGTTTTTTATAGAGGGAAGCACCGGAACTCTCGAGATCTGCGTGTTTCATGCAAATGCCGCCGAACTTACCGGAGCACAGGTTGGAGAGCCTGTATTTGCGACGCTGTGACTCGTTTATTTCTCTTAATTAACCAACGATTAGCTTGTTTCTTACCTGTCACTTTGATATCTTTTACTTACGTAATAATTTGGTTTTACAAGGAAAAAACAATGAGTACAGGTAACGAATCTACTGCCAGTGGTTCTTCCGCGGGCACCGGTTTGAGAGGGGTCGTAGCTGCCCAGTCTTCGATGAGCAAGGTCAACGGAGAAGAGGGCATTCTGGTGTATCAGGGTTTCGATATCCACGACCTGGCAGAGAACTCCACGTTTGAAGAAACTATTTATCTTCTTTGGAATGGAAGGCTTCCGACCCGCGATGAACTGGACGTTTTAAAAGCCGAGATTCGCAATAACTATGCAATTCCATCCGAAATTCTGGTTTTTATGAGGCACTTTCCTCACGATGCGAGTCCAATGGACGTGCTCCGGACCTGTGTCTCGACCCTTGCATTTTATGACAAGGAAGGCCAGAAAACCGATTCGGAAAGTGCCAAGCTTGCTTCGGTAAAGCTTACCGCCGCATTCCCGACGATCGTCGCCGCTTGGGAGCGGATAAGGAACGGTAAAGAACCCGTTGCGCCCGACCCGACCCTCGATATCGCGGAAAATTTTCTATATATGATGCGGGGTGAAAAACCCGATCCCGGCGAGGCAAGGATGTTGGATATCTGCCTTATTCTGCACGCCGATCATGGTCTGAACGCCTCGACCTTTGCATGCCGCGTTATTGCCGGAACACTTGCCGATACCTATGGCGCGGTCACCGGCGGGATCGCCGCGTTGGCTGGACCCCTCCACGGCGGGGCGAACACGGCGGTGATGAAATCGCTGAAGGAAATAGGCGAAGTAGAGAATGTCGAATCGTGGCTGGAAGACACGCTGTCCAACAAACGGAAAGTGATGGGTGTGGGGCACGCGGTTTACAAGACCGAGGATCCGCGGGCGACCTGGTTGAGAAAGTTTTCCGAGCAAATGGGCGGTATCACCGGAGAAACCAAGTGGTTTGAGATGTCGCAGAAGCTCGAAAAGCTGGTTAAAGAAAAGAAGGGCCTCAATCCGAATGTCGATTTTTACTCGGCCTCGACCTATTACATGATGGGTATTCCGATGGATCTGTTTACGCCGATCTTTGCGATCAGCAGAATATCCGGGTGGACTGGTCATATTTTGGAACAGTATGCCGAGAACAAGCTGATCCGGCCGCGGGCCGAGTATGTCGGTAAATTTGATCAGAAGTGGGTTCCCCTGGATCAACGATAGTAATTTAATGGACTAAGGACCACCGGATAAGGGTTCACGTTTCAGATTTTAGGGTTAGTAGCTTTGAGTGACGCGCTTGCGCGTCATTTTTTTTTTTATGTGGGAAAAATGGCTTTCAGGAGAATTTGGTTAAGTTTCCAACGGCTTTATCCAGTGGTTCCGGCTTTTCCAGAACTCTTGTCGGGCTTAAGCCCCCGGTTGGGAACGGGGGCATTCCGTTCCGCCAGCTAAAGCTGGTGGCAATTGAACTTAGAGTTTCATTGTACCGAGCGTCCCGATGTGATTTTGTGGAACCGATGGAGCTCCGGGGACCAGCGAATGATCCCAAAAAGCGAATTCTTTGTCTTTGAGACAAAAAAAGGCGGGCCTATATTCAATTCCATCGAGGAAATGCGATTAGCCGCCCGGGGAATCGTCGAAGTGGATATCAAATGCCGGTACGCTGTCATAGTCGTCGGACAATTTACGTTCTTCCTTTTTCTCGCTTAACGAGAATCCGAACATTCTCGGGTTATCCAAGAACTCGACAAGCTTATCGGGATTGAACTTGGCACGGACGACGACGGCCTCATCCTGGTTGATCGTGACCATCAGAATCTTCACGTTTTTTCCGGCTTCCCGCATGTTCATGTAAACATGCTCGCCTTTTGCCGATCTAACTCGAAGGATCGGGGTCCATTCCGCGCTAAAGGAATTCCGCATCGTCGCTTTCATTTCCTCGTTCAGCGCTTCCGGTGAAAACTTTAGATTTCTGTAAATCGTGACCTTAAATGCCTTAACACCGGCAGGGCGGACGATTCCGACCGCGATGCGGGCCAACCACATAAAGGGGATCTTAACTTTCTTGGCGTCGTATTTTTCTTCCAGGTGGTCGCATACGGCATCGTATTCATTTCCCCCGGCGAATGTACTGGAGGCGAACAGACTGATAGCAATCGTCAAAAGCAGGAACAACCCCACCTTTTTCTTTACACTCCTCATAGGGTCCTCCTAATTTCCGTCGTCCGAGGTTTCGATTTCGATCCTGGGAATATTCAACTTACCGCCCAGATCGGCAAGAAGATCGATATCAATCGGGCCTATTATGTTTACAAGGGCGATTGATCTGGATTCCGAAATAACGACTGCCACGCCGCTCATAACATCTCCTTCGAACATCGTGTAGACATCGATTTTCTGGTTATTCTTCTTGCTTCTGACGTTGGCGAGCTTTTCCCAGCCGGGTGACTGTAGCTGCATCCTGATCGTATCGACTTCGCCGATGTTGTACTCGTTCTCGTTTTCAAATCTTAGGACACGTACATAGATTGCTTCGAGACCCTGGATCGCCTCCCCAACTATCTTCGCGTCCTTGTCCTTGACCTTCAGGAGCACTCGTTTTGCAAGGTTAAGGACATTGCCGTCGATGTTGATCTCAACCACATCGACCGCCCGGTCTTCAAGCGGTTTCAGGTTGTCAAAATCGAGCCTGGCGTTCTGTGCGGATACTGAAACGGCCAACACTGTCATAACGAACACAAACGTAAGAGTAAGTTTTCTTATCTGTTTTCTCATTGTTTTACCTCTATTCTGAACCTTTCGGGACCTCGATCCCGCTCGCCTTTTCTTTCACCATCCGAAGCTTTGAACTTGTTATGGACAGTGCCTTGATCAATTGCGAATAGGCCTCTTTTTCTTCACTCGTAAGTACCGGAGGAACGATCGTGGAGGGTGGGGTCACTTTCTTGCGTGCCGACCTAAAGGTGTTCTTTCGGACACTGGATTTTTTTATTATCCTCTGTTTGCGGTCGATCTTTTTCGACCGGCCAACATTCATCTTGATAGCCTTACGCGCGACTAACTCGGGTTCCCCCAATCGTACTGCTTCTTTATCTTCGCCCCTCGTCGACCCGATGCCCGCAGACGCAATCCTTTCGTTCGATTCTGTCGGGAATGAAAACCAGAAAGCTGCGACTAGAATGACACCAAACGCCGGCACTGCCGCAAAGAATACACGGTTCCGCCAGAACGGCCGTTTATCTTCCGGCGTTACCGGACATCCTGAACCGCGACTTTGGCGCGAGGAGCCGAATTCGCTCAACAGGTTCTCGAGTAACTCAGTCTCCGGGTCCGATCCGGATTTATCCCATAAGTAGTCGCTCATTTGCTTTTCCCTCTCTTCCCTCCAAGTTTTTTGCGGAGCATTTTCATCCCGCGATGGAGATTTACGCGAACCGATGTTTCTTTCATCCCGGTCAGGGCGGCGATTTCAGGACCGGTCATGCCTTCAACGAGACGCAGCGTCAGGGTCTCACTGTACGCATCGGGAAGGGACGTGATTGCCTCGAGGGCAGCAAGCGCATCATTTGTGGGTACGGGTTGCCGCGCGATATCGTTTAGCAGTTCTTCAGTTGGCCGGCGGCGACGAAAATACT
>JAOTWT010000355.1 GCA_029862725.1 Acidobacteriota bacterium
ACACGGTTCGTGCATCGTTTGTGTGCGGTGATCACATTCTTTTATGCCGGTTACCACGTTTGGTTCGTCATTAAGAAAGGAATCCTGAAACGCGATTGGTCCGTGTTTAGGGGGCCCGAGACAATGATGATCCGAAAACAGGACTTTATCGACGCTTTCAATATGTTTCGCTGGTTCCTGTACCTAGGGCCGAAACCAGCTTTGGACCGATTTACGTACTGGGAGAAATTTGATTATTTCGCGGTTTTTTGGGGTGTGCCGGTCATTGGATTGTCCGGTTTGATGCTT
Source organism: Acidobacteriota bacterium (assembly GCA_029862725.1). Lineage (GTDB taxonomy): Bacteria > Acidobacteriota > Blastocatellia > Pyrinomonadales > Pyrinomonadaceae > Aridibacter. The sequence goes on from JAOTWT010000355.1 coordinate 289, forward strand.
TGGTTCCCAAACTTCTTCACGATGTTTTTACCCGGCGAGGTGCTGAATATTGCGATGATCGTGCATAGTGAAGAAGCATTGCTGGCAACCGCCTTTATTTTTGCGTTCCACTTTTTTCATAATCATCTACGACCGGAAAACTTTCCGATGGATATTGTGATGTTTACCGGAAAAGTAAGGCTATCGTGGTTTAAGGAAGAACGCCCTGTCGAATATGAACGCTTAGTCGCCGATGGAAAGTTGGATTCAATTATCGTTCCTCCGCCAACTCTGAGGTTCCGGGTCTTTGCGAGGATCTTCGGTTTTGCGGCTTACTTCATAGGGCTGTTTTTGGTGATCGCGATCTTTATCACGTTGTTCACGGTTGGACACTAGTAAGCCGGCCTTCCTGATCGGAAAAACGAGGCCATTTGAAAAGGCGGCTTTTCTCTCAGGGTTTGAAATGACGCTACCCTACCAGGCGTCAACCTCCGAATCCCTCCCTTTTTGCCGTTCGGTTATCGAAGTGATGGATTAACAGGTCTTAAGATGTTAGAACTAGCATCATAAGAATGGTCCGATCAAGGCTGCATAACACATGCATAAGTCGTCGGGATTAGTGGGAAAAAAGGGAAAATTTCACCGGCCCGCCCGAGGGGAAGAAAACTTGCGTTTGACGGAAGAAAGCCATAGCAAAACTTCAATTCTTTCAAAAATACTGGACACGGCCGCTTCCGTCAGATTCGGCATCATCCTGCTGATTCTGCTTGTCTTGGTCTGTTTACTTGGAATGATAATCAGACAACACAACGTTGCCGGGTTCGATGAATACATTGCCGAGTTTAGTCCGTTTTTGCGACTTCTTTTCAACTCAATGGGACTCTTTGATATTTATCGTTCGTGGTACTTCAACGCGCTCTTGGCGCTGCTTTCGATGAATATAGTTTTGGCCTCCGTTGAACGGTTTCCAAAAACTCTCCGGTTTATTAAAAAACGTAAATTGCAGCCATCCGTGAAGTGGCTGGAAAGACAAGCCCAATATGAGGTTCTGGAGGTCGACGGAAAGCACAAGGACGTCTCTAAGCGAATAGTAAATGCCTGCAGAAGAGCAGGGTGGCGACAGATCGTAACGACCGAAAGCCAATACAAAACGCATATTTTTGCAGAGTCAGGGGTGTGGAATCGCCTGGGCGCTTATCCCGTGCATCTCGCCTTGCTGGCCATCTTTTTTGGCGCGTTATTGACTTCATTGTTTGGGTTCTCGGGGCAAATGCCTCTCACCGTCGGACAAACCTCAAACAAGATCAATGAAACCGGCATCCGGGACGGCCAATCATTCTCGTCTTATCGGGAACTGCCATTTACGGTTACTTGCCTGGACTTGGAGCAAAAACTAATAAATCAAAAGGGCTCGATCGAATCGGTGAACTCACTCGATTGGCTGACGCACCTTGAATTCAGAGACGAGGGCAAAACTCAAAAGGCCGTCGTGCAATTGAATCGCCCTTTCGATTATCGCGGATTCAGATTTTTCCACTCAACATTCTTGCCAATCGGAAAGGCGCGGACCGTTTTAATTCAAATCGAATCGGAAAAAGGGCCTACTCAAAGCGTAAAGCTAAAGCAAAAGGAAGTGTTTGCATTACCTGACGGTTATAAATTGCAGTTTGTTGATTTTCGCGCAAATGTGAGTCTGACGCGGCGGGAAGAAAATGAAAATTCGACCGGTTATCAGAATCCTGCGGCAATATTCCAGATAATCTCGCCCGACGGTGTGCGTCAGGCGGCATTTGCTTTTCGCCCAAGCCGCAGCACAAACGAGATCTCAGTCAACACCTTTAATGGCCACAAACTTCAACTCCTTGATTTCGAAAAAGTTTCCGAACAGCATATTTTGTTTGTCAGCCACGATCCCGGAAGCGTGGTTGTTTATACAGGATTCTTGTTGCTGCTACTCTCACTGGCGGCGGTGTTTTTCTTCTCGCATCAGCGAGTCTGGTGCGTTATTGAAGAGGAACCGGACAAGAATCTGCGCATCACGTTCGGTGGAGACACGAATCGCAATCATCTCGCTTTTGAGGAGAAATTCAAGAAAGTCACAAATTCGCTATCCTAACGACGGGCATTAGGAATCTGGGCTACCATCGTTTCCCGCCTCTTTGGCGGGGCGTTCGATCTGTTTGATCTTGAGAAAAATAAGAGCGGCCAGGAAAAAAATAAAGACAAGCGAAACGGCAAGTCCCTTTCTTCTGAAATTGAGTTCCCCAAATGCCGCCAGACCTGCCTCAAAGCTCTTGTTCGCGATCGCCAAACCTGGTGCAGTCGCCTTATTTAACTCTTCAACCGAAACACTGTGGACCGATACCCGTGCCTGAGTGAGGCTGTCAATTGCGTCTTCCAATTCGAATTTCGGATGGCTAACCTCCATCCCCGCCCTCTCCGCCTGTTCAAGTAATTCTTCGGCTTCGGAAACTCTTCTTTTTATAGCTGCAAGCGATGAGCGCATCTCTTTCGCCGCCTGAAAGCCCTTACCGGCCGAATGGCAGGTTATGCAAACGGAGCCCTTTTCAATTCCCAACATGTCGTCGGTCGGCGTCAGGATCGCGTGATTGTTGTGGCAACGCAGGCATTCGCCTATTTGCATCCTGTCGAAAACGTCTTTGTGAACGCTTTTTCGAAACAGATCCGCCTGTCGCGAGTGGCACTGGCCGCAAACATTTGCGACCGATGTTATTCCCGGAGGAACCGCCCCATGGTTGCCGTGACAGTCATTACACGTCGGCGCAGACAAATCATTCTTTTCGTTGAGGGCATTGAAGTGAACGCTCGCCTTGTATTTCTCATACTGATCATGAGGTATGCCGTACTCTTTCATGTAGTCACCGTCCGAGTGACACTTCGCACATGTTTCGGCCACATTCTTGGGGTAAACTGTCGACTGCGTATCGGAGCTCTTTCGGATCCCGTGATTTCCATGGCAACTGATGCACGTGGCGACCTTCTTGTCGCCTGCGCGAAGCCGCGTTCCATGGACGCTAGTGTAGTATTCCTGCACTTGATCGACACGGAGTGACGGGTTGAATTTCTTCATCACGGACGCATCGCTATGGCATTTGCCGCAAAACGAGGCGATTTCGGTAGGTCCCGGAGTGCCGAGATAACCCGAATAGGGACTCTTAGCCGCGGCCTTGTCATCTTTGGTAGGGTCGCCGCCATGGCAGTCGTTGCATGAGAGACCCCTCGAGTTGTGAATGTCATTTTCAAAAAGCTTTGATGGCTGTCCGAGGCGGCCTTCAAGCTTCGAATGGCATTCGGCGCATGAGTTCTTTTTCTGTGCTGCAACCCTGACTGTATCGGTAGAAAATGTTGTCAGCATGCCGGCCATGAAAAGACACACCAGAATGACGAGGACGTATTTCCGCAGCCCGTAGAAAAACGCGGGGAGTAAGTGCTGCCGCTGTTTGATTTCACTTTTTAACCATTTCATGATCCCGTCCTCTCTTAATCAAGGAAGCCGATGATCGTCATGACAACGATAAACATGAGCACAAATCCGCCAAATACATTAAAGACGACTTTCGCCTTTTTGCTATCGGTCCGCCGGTTTATAAACGGTACCAGGAGCCATATCAGCCCTCCCAGCATGAACGCCAAAATACCTATCACCTCGCCTTCAAAGACCAGTATTTTCGCAGGCAGGTACTTAAGTGTCTGGAACATAAAAAGGAAATA